>JANMXB010000617.1:0-3331 GCA_031380765.1 Pseudomonadota bacterium
CGCCTCGGGCCGCGCGGCCTTGACCTGCTCGAGCGCGGCATGACCGCGTCCGAAGTCGTCGATGCGCTTGCCAAAGACAATCCGACCATAGGCTGGCGCCAATTGCTGGTCGTGGACACCGCCGGTCGCACCGCATGGTTCCATGGCGAGCGCATCAAGTCGGTGCACTCGGCCCACCGCGGGGCGAATTGCGTGGCCGCGGGCAACATCATCCGCAACACCGAAGTGACGCGCGCAATGATCGAAGCCTGCGATGCGGATCCTCTGCTCGCGCTCCCGGAGCGGCTGATGCGCGCCATGGAAGCGGGGCACGCGGCGGGCGGCGAACCGAAGCAGGTGAAATCCGCCGCGCTCTTGGTCGTCGACAAGGAGAGCTTCCCGTACGTCGACCTGCGCGTGGACTACGATCCGCGCCCGCTTGAGACGCTGCGCTGGCTGTGGGAGATCTACGAACCCTCTGCAGATACCTATGTCGCGCGCGCGGTCGACCCGGATTCGGTCCCGGGCGGCGGCTGAGTTATGCTCAATTTCCAAGGAGAGAAAAACATGCGCAACAAACTGATCCGTCCGCTGGCCGCTGCGCTCGCGGCATCGTTCGCCCTCTGCGCCGCGCCAATCGCTGCGGCCAAGGGCATCCTGCGCGCAACCATCAGCACGAGCCTCAACCAGCTCGACCCCGCGAAGCACACGATCGGCGACGAATACATCTACGGGGTGCTGGTGTTCGGCGGGCTGCTGGCCATCGACGAGAACCTCCGGTACCGCGGCGAGCTGGCCGAGCGCTGGGAGGCGAGCGAGGACCTCAAGACCTGGACCTTCCATCTGCGCCGCGGCGTCAAGTTCCACCACGGCAAGGAATTCGGCTCCGATGACGTCATCGCGACCTTCAAGCATGTCGCGGACCCCGCCACCGGCTCGAGCGCGCGCACGCACATGGACCTGGTCGAATCCTTCGAGCCGATCGACAAGTACACCGTGCGCTTCAAGCTCAAGATCCCGTATGCAGGCTTCGCCGAGCTCATGGTCGAGCGCCAGCTCAAGATCGTCGCGGCCGACCGCATCGACAGGCTCTCGACCGATCCCAGCGGCACCGGACCCTTCAGGTTCAAGTCCTTCACGCCCGGCGACAAGCTCGAACTCGTGAAGAACCCGGACTACTACGAGAAAGGCCTGCCCAAGCTCGACGGCGTGGTGTTCCGGATCATGCCGGAGAACGCCGCGCGCGTGGCGGCGCTCGAGGCCGGCGACATCGACCTCATGTGGAACCTGCCGCTCGAGTCGATCGACAAGATGAAGACCAACCCGAAGCTGGTGGTGGACGAGGTGCCGACCTCCACCTGGGACGGCATCGTGATGGGCAACACGATCAAGCCCTTCGACGACGTGCGCGTGCGGCGCGCGGTGCTGCTGGCGCTCGACAAGGCGCAGCTCACGCAGTTCGCGGTCTTCGGCCATGGCGTGCCCACGCACACGCCGATCTCGCCGCGGCATCCGTATTTCAACAAGCAGCTCAGCCTCAAGCAGGACATCCCGCAGGCGAAGAAGCTGCTCGCCGAGGCGGGCTACCCGAATGGGTTCAAGGTCGTGCTGCATACGCCGGTGGGCCGGCCGACGCGCGAAAGGATGGGTGTCGCCGTGCAGCAGATGCTGCGCCAGGTCGGCATCGAGGTGGAGGTGCAGAGGATGCCGTACAACCGCTTCCAGACCGAGGTCTCGGGCAAGTCGCCGTTCTACATGGACGGCTACTTCACGCGGCCGTCGATCGATACGTCGACCTATCCCTGGTATCACAGCACGGGCTCATGGAACGAGCGCATGTGGCATTTCAAGAGCAAGCGCATCGACGAGGTGCTCGACCGCGCCCGCATCACGAAAGACGAGAAGGAGCTCACGAAGCTCTACCAGCAGTTCCAGCAATACGCGCTGGAAGACGTGCCCGGGGTCATCGCGTATGTGATGAACTTTGCCAACGCGTACAAGAAGACCGTCAAGGGATTCCGCACCCATCCCTACCTCTGGCTGGACCTGCGCAACACCACGGTCGAATAAGCACCCGGGGGTGTAGCGGCTCGTGATCGCCTACACCTTCAAGCGGCTGCTTACGGTCATTGCGATCCTCGCGGTGATGTCGGTGGCCATCTTCTCGATCACCCAGATCCTGCCCGGCGACATCGCGCACATGATCGTCGGCCAGTTCGCCACCGACGACCAGATCCGCGCGGTGCGGCTCAGGCTTCACCTCGACGACCCGGGCTATGTGCAGTACCTGCGCTGGGCCGGAGGCCTCCTGCACGGCGATCTGGGCGTGTCGATGATGATGGAGCGGCCGCTCGGGCCGATGATCGCCGAGGCGATCGTGCGCTCGGCGGTGCTGGCCGGAATTTCGATCGTGCTGGTCGCCGCGATCGGCATCTGGCTCGGCGTCTACTCGGGTGTGAGGCGGGGCACGCGGGTCGACCGGTTCATCTCGGTAGGCAGCTATTTCTTCATCTCGGTGCCCGAATTCTTCTGGGCGATCCTCGTGATCATGCTTTTCACCGGATACCTGGGCTGGTTCCCGTCCACGGGCTATGCGCCCCTGAGCGAGGGATTCTGGAACTGGGCCAGGCACATCGTCCTGCCGGTGGCGACTCTGGTGTCCGGCCTCGTCGCGCACGTGTCGCGTCTCACGCGCTCCTCGATGATCGAGACCATGCAGGCGCAGTACATCACCGCTGCGCGCGCCAAGGGCCTGCCCGAAAACGTGGTCGTCCGGCGCCATGCGCTGCGCAACGCGCTCGTTCCGACGATTACCGTGCTCGCCATCGACGTGGGCCTGCTCATGGGCGGCATCGTGGTGGTCGAAACCGTGTTTTCGTATCCGGGTTTGGGCCGCCTGCTGATCTTCGCAATCGAGCAGAAGGATCTTCCGCTGATCCAGGCCGGCATCCTCGCGGTCACCGCCGTGTACGCGCTTGCGAACCTCGCGGCGGACCTTCTCTACGCGTTTTTCAACCCGCGCATCCGCTATGGCCGCGCTGCCGCGTAGCCTCACGACGGGTGGCGCCATCCTTGTCGTGGTGGTTCTCTCGGCGTTGTTCGGGCCGATGCTCGCCCCGTATCCCTATGACCAGATGGACATCATGGCGCGCATGGCACCGCCGGATGCCGCGCACTGGCTCGGCACCGACGAGTTCGGGCGCGACGTGCTCTCGCGCATGCTGTTCGGGGCGCGGTTGTCGCTCCTCATGGGGATCGGGGCGACTCTCGTGAGCCTCGCGATCGGCGTGCCGCTCGGGCTGACCGCGGGCTATCACGGCGGGCGCATCGACGAAGCGATCATGCGCGGCAT
>JANMXB010000618.1:0-2115 GCA_031380765.1 Pseudomonadota bacterium
GATAGTGCTCGCCGCGTCCTTCGCGGCGGGCACCTCGTTTGCGCAGATCAACGTAAACATCAGCCTCGCGCCGCCGGCGCCGCAGTACGAGTTGGTGCCGGTCGTTGCGCCCGGCTACGTGTGGGCGCCGGGCTACTGGACGTGGCATGGCGACCGCTACATCTGGGTCCGCGGCAGGCCCATCGTCCAGCGTTCAGGGTATCGCTGGGAGCCCGATCGCTGGGAGCATCGCGACGGCAGGTATTTCCGCCATGCCGGCCAGTGGGAACGCGATGCCGGGTACCGGGTCGTCAAAGTCAAGAAGGAAAAGAAGGAAAAATTCAAGGACAGAGATGACGATGACGATCACGGGCGCGGAAAGGGCCGCAAGCACGGCAAGCACGACTGATCCCTACAGCCGCTCGTCCGGTGGCGCGATCTCGGTCACGAGATCCCGGATGAGCATTTTGTTTGGCAAAGGCCCGACACGCATTTCGCGCTCTTCGAGCCGCGCCGTGCACGCATACACCGTTTTCCCATCCACGCTGACCATGCACTCCTTGCAGGTGTTCGCGCTCGTGCAGGAATAGCGGATTGCGAGCGTCGGATCGCGGTGAACCCGGATCCAGCGCAGGGCGTCAAGCACGGATTGCCCCGGCTCGAACGGCACCTCGTACGTTTCCTGGCACGCTGCATCGCCCGCAGCACCGCGGCTGATCCTGAGGATCGCGACGCCGCTCAAGCGATCACCTGGTTCATCTGCCACGCCGCATCCATGCCGGGGTAGTCCTCGCGCTGATGGGCGCCGCGGCTCTCCGTGCGTGCGAGCGCCGAAGAGGCCACGCAGCGCGCCACGGTCAGCATCGTGGAAAGGTCGAGCCAGTCGGCGAGTTCCGTGTCGTAGGGTTGGCCCGCCGCAGGCTTCAAGCGCGGCAACTCTTTTGCCATCGAAGCGATGCGTCCGAGCGCGCGCTCGAGTCCCACGCCGGTTCGAAACGGCCCGACCTCTTTCTGCATGAGGACCTGCAGCTCTTCGAGCATCGCCGCGGGGTTGCCCGCGCTGGCCGGATGCCCGTCGGCGAGGCGCCGAACCGCCGCGGAAAAAATCGATTTGTCCGCAGGCGAAGCCCGCCCCCGGCACCGATCGGCCGCGCGTGACCCGGCCCTGCGCCCGAACACCAGCGCCTCCGTAATCGCATTGCCCGAAAGCCGGTTCGCACCGTTCGCGCCGCCGACGGCTTCTCCGGCAGCAAACAACCCGGGGACTCGCGTAGCCATGTTCACGTCCGCTTTCACGCCGCCCATGTGGTAGTGCGCAATCGGCGCGACCTCGATCGCCTGCTGCGTAAGGTCGATGCCGTTTTTTGCCAATCGGTCAATGACCGGTCCCGCCGCGGCGCGCAGCTCGGCTTCGCTGCAATGCTCGAATGACAGCCAGGCGCCGCCGTGAGGCGAGCCGCGCCCGTCCTCGACCTCCTTCACGATGGCATAGGTAGCGATGTCGCGCGTCACCAGATATTTGCCGTCGTCGCTCGCGCCGTACTTGTGTACGAACTCCTCCCGCTCGCCGTTGAGGAGGCGCCCGCCCAGCTTGTAGCGGAACGGGTCCCACATGATCGGGTCCATGCCGATCAGTCTCGGGGCAAGGTGCCCGATCGGGAAAAACTGCACGAATTCCATATCGACCAGCTCCGCCCCGGCGGCGAGGCAGAGCGCGTAGCCGTCGCCACTCATGTTGGCCGAAGCGCTGTTGCGCTGGTAAAGCCGCGTGAGACCCCCTGTTGCGACGATCGTCGACGCAGCCGAAATCGTCACCGGCTGCCCGGTCGCGAGATGCAGCGCGACGGCGCCGACGCATTCGCCGTCGCGCATCACGAGCTCGGTGACGAGCAGGTCGCCGACGCGGCTGACTTCGGGCGTACGTATCAGCCGGGTGCGCAGAGTTTTCGAAACCGCGGGGCCGGTATTCAGGAAATCGACGTACACGCAGCGCGGACGATCGTGCCCGGGTGCAAACGCCTGCTTCATGTGGCCACGCATTTGTCCTTCCTGGCGCGCCCCCCCCACGCCCCAGGTATCCATTTCGCGGATCACTTCGGGGCCTTCCTCGCACAACAGCCGTGCAAGGGCCGGATC
>JANMXB010000620.1:0-5753 GCA_031380765.1 Pseudomonadota bacterium
GTGTGCAGGGTGGGACGGCTGAAGCGTTTTGCGTCGACATCGGCGAGCCGGCGCAAAGCGCGGGGATGGTGGCCCGGATCGTCGAGCGCTTCGGCCGGCTCGACGTGCTCGTCAACAATGCGGGCGTCATCCGGGTCCGGCCGCTGTTGGAACTCACGCCCGAGGACTGGGATTACATCAACAATGTGAACGCGCGCGGACTGTTCTTCGCGCTGCAGGCCGGGGCGCGCCAGATGATGCGACAGGCGCCATCGAATGGACGGCCGCGCGGCAAGATCATCAATGTCGCGTCGATCGCCGGTCGCATCGGGCGCCCCATGTTCGCGGCCTACGCGGCGAGCAAGTCCGCGGCGATCAGCATCACCCAATCGGCCGCGGCGGCGCTTGCACCCGGCGTCACGGTCAACGCCATTTGCCCGGGCGTCGTCGATACCGAGATGTGGCGCAAGATCGACCGGGAGTGGACCGCGTCCGACGGGCGCTCGCCGGGATCGGCATGGGCGGACCGCGTCCGCGGCATCCCGATGGGGCGCGCGGAGACGCCGGAGGATCTGGCCGGCATGGCGGTGTTCCTGGCGGGTCCCGATTCGGACTACATCACCGGGCAGTCGTACCACGTGGATGGGGGATTGGTGATGCTCTGATGCCCGGCGCGTCGCCAGAAAGTTTATCTTCCATTTTAAAATGACCAATAAGGTAGCGGACTGCAGGTCAATTATGTTGTCAGAGTACACAACAACCCTCGCGCCGAAGAACTGTTCATGTATCACCCGTGCCATCACGCCTTAGCGACGCCGGACAAGCCAGCGTACGTAATGGCGCGCACAGGCGAAGCCGTTACCTACCGCCAGCTCGAAGAACGCTCCAACCAGGGCGCGCACCTTTTTCGCAGCCTGGGCCTCAAGCGCGGCGATTCGATCGCGCTGATGATGGACAACAACGCGCGCTATTTCGAGATCTGCTTTGCCGCGCAGCGCTCGGGGCTCTTTTTCACGGCCATGAGCTCGCGGCTCTCGACCCAGGAAGCCGAATACATCCTCGCCGACTGCGGCGCGAAAGTGCTGATCGTTTCGGCAAGCCTTGCTGCGCAGGCCGCCGAGCTACTCGACAAGAATCCGCAGGTGCGCACGCGGTATTCGGTCAACAGCGCGGTCAACGGTGAATTGCCAGGTCATACACCTTGGGAAGCGGCGCGCGATGCGCAGCCCGCGACGCGCATCCCCGACGAGTCGGCCGGGCGCGACATGCTGTATTCCTCCGGCACGACTGGCCGGCCCAAGGGCGTCAAGACCGAGCTGCTGGACGAGGCGATCGATGCCACCAGCACGCTCATGCTGGTCGCGAAGAAGCTCTACGGCCTCGCCAGCGATTCGATCTACCTTTCGCCCGCGCCGCTTTATCACGCAGCCCCTTTGCGCTTCAACATGACGGTCATGCGTTTCGGCGGGACGTCGGTGATCATGGAGCACTTCGACGCCGAAGAGGCCCTCCGTCTCATCGAGCGATACGGCATTACGCACAGCCAGTGGGTGCCGACGATGTTCGTGCGGATGCTGAAGCTGCCCCCGGAGGTCCGTGCGCGCTACCGCCACGACACACTCCGAGTTGCGATCCATGCCGCGGCGCCGTGCCCCGTGCAGGTGAAGGAGGGCATGATCGATTGGTGGGGGCCGGTGCTCTACGAGTACTACGCGGGGACGGAAGGCAACGGATTCGTCGCGTGTAGCTCCGAGGCCTGGCTCGCCCATCGCGGCACCGTGGGCACCGCCCTGGTGGGCGAGGTGCGCATCCTGGACGACGACGGCAAGGTCCTGCCGGTCGGCGAGACCGGCACGATCTACTTCGCCAACGGCCCCGCGTTCGAGTACCACAACGATCCCGCGAAGACCGCTTCGTCAAAGAGCGCGCAAGGCTGGACCACGCTGGGCGACGTGGGTTATCTCGACGCCGAGGGTTTTCTATATCTCACCGACCGCAAGCACTACATGATCATTTCCGGCGGCGTGAATATCTATCCGCAGGAAGTCGAAAACCTGCTGGTCACGCATCCGAAGGTCATTGACGTCGCCGTGATCGGCGTGCCCAACGAGGAATTCGGCGAGGAGGTCAAGGCGGTGGTGCAGCCGGTGGACATGCATGCGGCCGGCGCCGCGCTTGCCGAAGAGTTGATTGCGTATTGCCGCGCCAACCTTTCGCACGTCAAGTGCCCCAAGTCGGTGGACTTCGAGGCCGAGTTGCCCAGGCATCCGACGGGGAAGCTGTACAAGCGGCTGCTGCGGGACCGGTACTGGAAGGCGAAGACCGCCTAGAGACAGAGCAGGAGCAGCGCCGCCGTCATTCCGTAGTGAAGGATCTCGAGCGGTTCCAAGCCGCCGGGATTCAGGTTCGCCGCCACCACGCCAAACGTGGCGACCAACACGACCGCACCAACCATGGGGCGCGGCGCACGATGGCGAATCGTGCCGACCAGAATCACGAGCGCGCTCGCAGCAGGAACAACCTGTCCCCAGAGCGCGAACCCCGCGCCGCCGACGATCGCGATTCCGAGCGCGCTGCCAACGAGAATCACAAGCGACGCGCCGCGTCCCGTCCTTGCGGCCTTGCTTTCGGGCCACGCGATGGCCGCCGCGAGCAGCGGCAGGGCTGCCGTGCTTGCGAGCAACGAGAGGAATTTATGCGCCCCGGTCGCATTGGCCACGCCCGAGAAACGCGCAACGCCGACGAGCGCGGCCGCGGCGATCACCGCGCAGGCCAGCGCAACGCCGGGTCGCGCTTTTGCCGAACGTACTGCGATGATCAGGCAGGCGAGCGCGAGGACAAGATCGGAAACCGCGTAACCGATATTCACGCAGGTGCAGGCGCGGGTACCCGCACGGCGAGCTGCCACGCGCTTGCAAAGGCGAACAGGATCACGATCGCTTTCGTCCAGTCCGGCGCCGTCCACCCGAACCACGCGGGCGATGCGGCGAACGCGGTGCCGATGATGACGACGCGCGCAATTTCGACGCTCCGCGCGAAGCGCCAGCCTTCCATCAGCGCGCCGAGCGAAAGCGTGGAGAGTAGGATGCCGAGCGCATAAGTCACGCGCCCCGTGTCGCTCAAAGCTTTCTGCACGGCGATGAAATGCGCGATCAGGGGCACCAGGGCCGCGTACTGCGCGGTGGCATAGAGGCGAATTGCACGCGGGGTGCCGGTCGTAAAGCGCTGGAAGCTCGCCGCGTCGAAGTCCGCTTCGAGCGCGTTGTCCTTGCTGCTTTCGCCGGGGCGGGAGAACAGCACAGCAAGTTTTGCGCGCCAGCCCTTCGCGACGATGGCCGCACGGCCAAGCTGGTGATAGACCTGCAAGTTGCCCCACAACGGGTTCCAGCTGCGCAAAGGCTTCCTCACCCCGTAAACCACTTTTTCGTTCGACCGCTCTTCGGTAAAGCTGCCGAACAAGCGGTCCCAGAAGATGAAGATGCCGCCGTAGTTGCGGTCGATGCAGTAGGCGTTCTGGCCATGATGCACACGGTGGTTGGAAGGCGTGACGAAGACGCGATCGATCCACCCCAGGCGTCCGACGAGCTCGGTGTGCACCCAGTACTGGTAAAGCAGGTCGACGAGACCCACGGTGACGAACACCACAGGCGGCACGCCGATCACGGCGAGGGGCGCATAGAACACCCAGGCAAAGAGCGGTGAAGTGGAAGACTGGCGCAGCGCGGTGCTGAGGTTGAAATATTCGGAGGAGTGGTGCACCACGTGCCCGCCCCAGAAGAGCGCGACCTCGTGGCTCAGGCGGTGGTACCAGTAGTACGCGAGGTCGTAGGCGAAGAGCGCAAACACCCAGACCAGCGGATCGGCCGCGGAGAGCTCGAAGGTGCGGAACTGCTCCCAGACCGCGACATACAGCCCCAGCGTGAGCACGCGCGAGAAAGCCGATGAAAGCTGGCTCAGCACGCCGTGGTGCAGGCTCGTGAGCGCGTCCGGGATGTCGTACGTGGCGATTCCGCGCCGCCGCGCGATCCAGGCTTCCAGCAGGATGGTCAGCATGAACACCGGGATCGCGTAGACGATCGGGTTCATGGAACTCCCTACTGGTGCGCAGCGACCGGCGCGAGCCGGCCGTCCGCGAGGCCGTCCATGATTTCGCGATAGCGCCTGGGCGGGGCGATGCCGAGCCTCGCGCGCAGAGTCTCCAGCGGTTCGTGCAGCGCCGCTTCAAAGTCTTCGCCGGGAAGCCACGCGGCAGCGCGGCCATGGCGGAACGCCTCAAACAGCGCGGCCCTGACCGGCGCGCCGGGCAGCGCCCGGGAAATCATGGATAAACCGAGAAGGGCGATCACCGCAAGGCCTGGCGATTTCGTCTGCGCATACGAAAAGGCCACCAGGCAGGTTTCGCCGACCGGGTCGCGCCCGTACCCGGTCAGGATGTGCCAGAGGTCGTGCATGTCGCGGACGCGCTCCCGGAACAGTTGCTCCTCGGCAGAGGGGGCCGGAAATTTGGCCTGCACGAGCGAGGCTTCGACGAGGCCTTCGGCAGAGATGTTCTCCCGCGTCACGAAATCGCAATAGGCGCGGCCGAACGAGCCGGCCGGCAGCGCGGAAAGTGCTTCGCGATCGCACAATACCGGCAGGAGCGAGCGCCGCTCGGCGAGCACCGTGCGGCCGGCTTCGCTCCTGCGCATGCGCTCGGCGCCGCGAAGCGCGGACTTGCCGCGCAAGGACGACGTGATGACGAACACCTGACTGGTGTCTTCCTTGTCCTTCAGCAGGCACCGCATCGCGCGCAGCGCCGCCAGCGGCCGGATCCTGTGGCTTGGGTCCATGTTCGGGGTCCTTGAAAATACTGCGCCAAGTGTATCAATCAACCTGGCGGGGCCGCTGCAGCCTTGCTTTAGCTCCATTCGCCCCGATGTGGGTGGTTCAGGGGACCCCTCATGCTCCGCATTTACAGCCTCCTCATCGCCCTGCACGCCTATATCGGCTGGCGCCTGGTGCCCGACCTGCTCGGGTTCGGTCCGCTGGCCGCGGGCTCGCTGGCGGCAGGCCTGGCCCTTTCGGTCTGGCTCATGCCCCAGGGCCTGTTTGCGCGCCGCCGGGCGAACCGCGCCGGCGTGGTCTGGGCCGGCGCGATTGCAATGGGCCTGTTCTCGTCGCTGTTTGTGCTCACCTTCCTGCGCGACGCTGCGCTGCTCGCCGCGGGCGCTCTGGATCTTGCGTACCCCGGCGCAGTTGCGATGCGCGAGCTGCAATTGTGGAGCGCGGCGGCAGTGCCCGTCCTTGCCGCGGCGCTTACCGTCATGGGCCTCTACAACGCCCGCCGCCGCGCCGTGGTGCGTTCGGTGGACGTGACGATCGCGGGATTGCCCGCCGCTCTGCATGGATTCACCATCGCGCAGATCAGCGACATCCATGTCGGGCCGACAATCCGGCGCCCGTACGTGGACGCGATCGTCGACGCGGTAAACGAGCTCCATGCGGACATGATTGCGGTCACCGGCGACCTGGTCGACGGAAGCGTGGCGCAGCTCGCGCACCACACCGAGCCGCTATCGCGCCTGGTATCGCGCCACGGCAGTTACTTCGTCACCGGCAACCACGAGTACTACTCGGGTGTGGGCGGCTGGGTCACGGAACTGGAGCGGCTGGGATTGCGCGTGCTCATGAACGAGCACGTGGTGCTCGAGCACGAGGGCGAAGCCGTCGTCGTGGCCGGCGTGACCGACTACGGCGCCCATCACTATCATCCGTCGCATCGCAGCGATCCCGCC
>JANMXB010000623.1:0-6034 GCA_031380765.1 Pseudomonadota bacterium
CACGTATTTCTCGGGCACGTGGACTTTCTCCCCGGACTTCGGGTTGCGGCCGACACGCGGCGGCCTGTAGTTCTGGCCGAAACTGCCGAAGCCGCGGATTTCGATGCGATTTCCCTCCAGCAGCGCCTGGGTCATCGCATCGAGAATCATCTTCACCGCGTACTCGGCATCCTTCGCCACCAGCTGCGGGTAGCGCTGCGCCAGCCGAGCGATCAGTTCGGACTTGGTCATGACCGGACTTCCCCTTTGAATTTCTTCCTAGCGCCGCCTGACCTGCGCTTCGCGCTTGCCGCGCACCTACTGCTGCGGCGTGCTGTTCTTGTCGAGCTTCGCACGCAGCAGCGCTCCAAGGTTCGTGCTTCCCGCGGCGCTGGCGGCACTTTCCGTGCGCAGCGTCTTCATCGCCTCGGTTTCGTCGGCCATATCCTTGGCTTTCACCGAGAGGTTGATCGAGCGGTTCTTGCGATCGACGTTGATGATCATCGTCTGGACGGTGTCGCCTTCCTTGAGCACCTTTGACAGGTCCTCGATGCGGTCGCGCGAGAACTCGGAGGCGCGCAGGTACCCTTCGATGTCGTCGGTCAACGCGATCACGGCACCCTTGGCATCGACGGACTTTACGGTGCCATCGAGCACGGTGTTCTTTTCGTTGCTCGCGATGAAGTTGGTGAACGGGTCGCCTTCCATCTGCTTGATGCCCAGCGATATCCGCTCGCGCTCCACGTCGATGGCCAGAACCAGGGCTTCGATCTCGTCGGCCTTTTTGAAATTCCGCACCGCCTCCTCGCCCTGCAGCGACCACGACAGGTCCGACAGGTGCACCAGCCCGTCGATGCCGCCGGGCAGGCCGATGAAGACGCCGAAGTCGGTGATCGACTTGATCTGTCCCTTGACCTTGTCGCCCTTCTTGAAGTCGCGCGCGAAATCGTCCCATGGATTGGGCATGCACTGCTTCATGCCGAGCGATATCCGGCGGCGGTCTTCGTCGATCTCGAGGATCATCACCTCGACCTCATCGCCGACTTGCACGACTTTGGAGGGATGGACGTTCTTGTTGGTCCAGTCCATTTCGGACACGTGTACCAGCCCCTCGATGCCGGACTCGACTTCGACGAACGCGCCGTAGTCCGTAAGGTTGGTGACCTTGCCGAACAGGCGCGTGCCCTGCGGATAGCGGCGCGAAATGCCGACCCACGGATCTTCGCCGAGTTGCTTGAGGCCCAGCGACACGCGGTTTTTCTCGGTGTCGAACTTGAGGACCTTGGCGGTGACTTCGTCGCCGACGGCCAGCACCTCGGAGGGGTGCTTCACGCGGCGCCAGGCCAGATCGGTGATGTGCAGCAGACCGTCGATCCCGCCCAGGTCGACGAACGCGCCGTAGTCGGTGATGTTCTTGACAATGCCCTTCACGGTCGCACCCTCGGACAGGGTGGACAGGAGTTGCTCGCGCTCGGCGCCCGCGGTCTCCTCCAGCACCGCACGGCGTGAAACAACCACGTTGTTCCTCTTGCGGTCGAGCTTGATGACCTTGAACAGCATCGTCTTGCCTTCGAACGGCGTGGTGTCCTTGACCGGACGCAGGTCCACCAGCGACCCCGGCAGGAACGCGCGAATGCCATTGGCCATGACCGTGAGGCCGCCTTTCACCTTGCCGGTGATGGTGCCTTCGATCTTGGCGCCCTCTTCGAGCGCTTTCTCCAGGTCCATCCATGCGGCCAGGCGCTTGGCCTTGTCGCGCGAAAGGCGCGTCTCGCCAAACCCGTCTTCAAGCGCCTCGATCGAAACGCTGACGAAATCGCCGATCTTGACGTCGAGCACGCCGGCGTCGCTGCGGAATTCTTCCAGGGGGATATGGCTTTCGGACTTCAGCCCGGCATTGACCGTGACGAAGTTGTGGTCGACGGCTACGACTTCGGCGGTGATGACCTCGCCAATGCGCATTTCCTTGCGCGAGAGGCTTTCTTCGAAGAGTGCTGCGAACGAGTCGGGGTCGTGGGGGGGCGTAGCTGGGCTGGGCACTGCAGTGGACAGACTGGACATGTAAAAGGGACCTGGTTTGGGCCGCCTGGGTTCTCCTTCCGGGAGGGACCGCAGTGCGGGCTAGGTTACAAAAAAAAGGCGTTGCGGCCGCGTTACTTGGTACAGGGCCGCCCGCCCGCCGTTCGAATCGCCGGGTCGCGATAATAAACCTTTCAGATCAACTAGATCTTATAGAATCTAATTTTCCCCGCGCCTGCTGCACAACCTGCGCAACTACGTCTTCCACCGACAGGTCCGACGAGTCGAGCAGCACTGCGTCGGGGGCCGGCGCGAGCGGGGCTGCCGCTCGGTTCGCGTCGCGCTCATCGCGCATCGCGAGGTCCCGGGTAAGGGACGCGAGATTAGCACGTATTCCTTTGTCATTCAACTGTTTATACCGGCGCTCGGCACGCACCCGCACGCTTGCGGTCAGGAACACTTTCAGCAGCGCGTCAGGGAACACGATGGTGCCCATGTCGCGGCCATCGGCCACCAGCCCCGGCGGCTGGCGGAAGGCGCGCTGGCGGGCCAGGAGGGCTGAGCGTACGCGCTGCAATCGGGCCACCGAGGACGCGAGTTTGCCAATGGCCTCGCTGCGCAGGGCATCGGCAACGTCTTCTCCAGCCAGGACAATCCGTCCTCCGGAAAATTTTACGTCGAGGCCCGCGGCGATCTTTTCGAGCCCGGTCGCGTCGTTTTCCGCCACCCCCGCGCGCGACGACGCCAATGCCACAAGGCGATACAAGGCGCCGCTTTCGAGGGCATGGAACCCGAGCGCGCCGGCGACACGCGCGGCCACCGTGCCCTTGCCCGAGGCCGACGGTCCGTCGATCGCAATTACCGGCGGCAGGCTCATCGGGCAGCCGAAAGTGTCGCGAATACCTGAAAGTATTCCGGGAATGTCTTCGCCACGCAGCCCGGGTCGTTTATCCGCACCGCAACCCCTCCAAGCGCCGCCAGGGAGAAGCACATCGCCATCCGATGGTCATCATAGGTGTCGATCGTGGCGGCCTGGAATCGCTGCGGTGGCGTGATGCGCAGGTAGTCGGCGCCCGCCTCGACCAATGCGCCGACTTTGCGCAGTTCGGTGGCCATCGCCGCCATGCGGTCCGTCTCCTTCACCCGCCAGCTCGCGATATTGCGCAGCGTGCTCGGGCCATCGGCAAACAGAGCCAGCATCGCGGCCGTCATTGCGGCGTCCGGAATATGGTTGAGGTCGGCGTCGAGCGCGCGGAGCTTGCCGGTGCCCGATGCCTCGATCCAGTTCGGGCCGACTTCCACCCCAGCGCCCATGCGCTGGAGGATTTCGACGAAGCGCACATCCCCCTGGATGCTGTCGCGACCGACGCCCAGAACCCTGACCGGTCCGCCCGCAATCGCGCCCGCGGCAAGGAAGTAGGAGGCCGTCGAGGCATCTCCCTCGACATGGATCTCTCCCGGACTCGCATAGCCCCGCCCCGGAACGCCAAATGACCGCCAACCCTCGCGCGTCACGTCCACTCCGAAGCGCCTCATCAGGTTGAGGGTGATTTCAACATAGGGCTTGGAAATCAGTTCGCCGTCGACTTCGATCGTCGAATCCCGCCGGGCAAGAGGCAGCGCGATCAACAATGCGGTGAGGAATTGGGAGGACACGTCGCCACGCACCCGCACCGGACGATCCACCTCGACTCTCCCAGGATGAATCGCCAGCGGCGGAAAACCATCGACGCCGGCATAGTCGACGCTCGCGCCTGTCGCCCGGAGCGCATCCACGAGATCGCCGATCGGGCGCTCGTGCATTCTGGGCACGCCGCTCAGGCGGTACTCTCCCCCGGCCATCGCAAGGACCGCCGTCAAGGGCCGCAATGCGGTCCCGGCGTTGCCGAGAAAAAGCTCGGCGCTCCTGACAGGAATCACGCCGGCACAGCCCTGGACGCGGATCTCCGGGGAACTTCCTGACATTGCCTTGATGCCCAGCGCGCGCAGCGCAGCCAGCATTACGCGCGTGTCGTCGGCTTCCAGGGCGTCGCGCACGACGGTCTCGCCGTTTGCCAGCGCGGCGAGCAGGAGCACCCGGTTCGAGATGCTCTTCGAGCCCGGCAGGGTCACAAAGCCTGCGACGCGCGCAATTGGGGCGAGGTCGAGGACAGCCATGATCAGGGCTCGTAGCGGCCCGCAAGCCAGCGACTACGCGCCTCGCGCGATTCCGCAAACGCTATTTCGAGCGCTGCCGCGTCGCCAGCTACAAGCGGCGCCCGGAGCGTTTGCAGCTTCGCGATGTAGCGGTCGAGCTCGGCGGTCAGCGCTTCGCGGTTGGCCACGCAGATGTCGCGCCACATCTCCGGGTGGCTGGAGGCAATGCGCGTGAAATCGCGGAATCCCCCGGCTGCGTAGCCAAAGAGCTGCGCGGAGTTGGCACGGCCGGCGAACTCATGCACCAGCGCGTAGGCAAGAAAGTGCGGCAGGTGGCTCACGGCCGCGAAGACCGCGTCGTGCTCGGCCGCGCTCATGCGCGAGATGCGGGCGCCGCAGGCCTCCCACGCCGCGGCGGCCAATTCGATCCGCAGTCCCGGGTTTTCTTCAAGGGGTGCAAGTACCACGCGCTTTCCCTTGAACAGGTCCGCCTTCGCGGCTGCTGCCCCGCTGTGCTCGGCGCCGGCGATCGGATGCGCCGGAACGAACTGCGCGATCCGCTCGCCCAGCGCGGCACGGGCTGCGGCTACGACATCCTGCTTCGTGCTGCCCGCGTCCATGACGAGCGCCGAGGGCTCCAAGGCAGGCACGATGCGCGCAAAAAGTTCGGCGAACTGCGCCACCGGCGTGGCGACGAGGACGAGGTCCGCGCCGCGGACCGCCCGAGCGGCGTCGGTCTCGATCGCATCGATGATGCCAAGCTCGGTGGCCACGCGCATGTTGGCCGGATTGCGCCCGACGCCGACGACAGTGCCGCATGCGCCCGCCGCCTTGAGCCCGAGGGCAAACGAGCCGCCGATCAGGCCGACCCCGATGACGGCTACCCGGTCGAAGCGGGGCGCTCCGGCGGCCATCCCCGCCGCTACTCCCGCAGACTCGCGGCGAGCGCCGTGAGGAAGCGCTCGTTCTCCCCGGGCGTGCCGATCGAGACGCGCAGGTGCTCCGGGAGCTCGTAGCCGGCGACCGGCCTTACGATTACGCCGCGCTTGAGCAGGCGCTTGAAGATTTCGGCCGCCTTGCCGACGCGGATCGTGATGAAGTTGCCGTACGAAGGGATGTACTCCAGGCCGAGCTCGCGTGCGCCCTGTTCGATGCGTTTCATGCCTGAGCGATTCTCGGCGTAGCTGCGCGCCACGAACTCCATGTCGTCGAGCGCCGCAGCCGCCGCCGTCAGCGCGATGCTGTTGACGTTGAACGGCTGGCGCACGCGGTTCATCAGGTCTGCGACCGACGGGTTGGCCAGCGCATAGCCGACCCGCAGGCCGGCCAGGCCGTAGGCCTTCGAGAAGGTCCGCGTGACTATGAGGTTGGGGTGGCGCTTCACCCACTTGGCCGTGTCGACGCGCATTTCGGGCGGCAAGTATTCGTTATAGGCCTCGTCCAGCACGACGATGCGATTCGGAACGGCTTTCAGGAACGCCGCGATCCCGTCGTAGGGTACGAAAGTGCCGGTGGGATTGTTCGGATTCGCGATGAAGACCACGCGGGTGTCCTCGGCCACGGCTCTCGCCATCGCCGGAAGGTCATGCCCGTAATTTTTTGCCGGCACATTGATGCCCCGCGCGCCGCGCGCCTGCGTGGCAAGCGGATAGACCGCGAACGAGTGCTGCGAGTACACCGCCGAGGTGCCGGCGCCAAGGTACGCCATCGCGACGAGCTCGAGCACGTCGTTCGAGCCATTGCCGAGCACTATCGAGTCCATGCCCACGTCATAGCGGCGCGACAATGCATCCTTGAGTTCGAAACCGTTGCCGTCCGGGTAGCGGGCGAGGTCGCCCAGGGCCGCCTCGATTGCGGCGCGCGTGCGCGGCCCGATGCCGCGCGGATTCTCGTTCGAGGC
>JANMXB010000632.1:0-2697 GCA_031380765.1 Pseudomonadota bacterium
GCGGCCTGCGGGCTGCTGCTCGAAAAATTACCCAGGGCCGATGAGCGCGACGCGGATGGCTGGAACCGGATGACGCAGCTTGCGGCCACGCTGACACTGATTGAGGCGCGCGATGTCCAGCCTTACGATTTGCTCACCCGCCTGTTCCCCGAAGAGCTCTTGCGGGTATACAAACTCGACCCGGTCGAGTACCACTGTCCCTACGACGTGGAAAAAGTCAAGGCGATGCTGAGAAACCTCGGGCGCGCGGAGGTGGAGTCCTTCCTCGCGGAGAAAGGCGATGTGCTGATCTAAAACGAAATCTGCTACCACGAATACCGTTTCGATGCCGCCGCGGTGGCTTCGATGTTTGCGAATTCAATCGACGAGATGCGCAATGGATAGCGGGAAAGACACCGGCACGGCCTACGGGCACAAGACTCCCACCTGGCGCAAGGAGCTGACCGAAGTCGGCGCAGGCACGCCGATGGGCGAGCTCATGCGCCGCTACTGGCATCCGGTCGGGCTCGCCTCCCATGCGGGCCCAGTGCCGCGCAAAGTACGCGCGCTTGGTGAGGACCTGATCCTGTTCCGCGACGGCCAGGGGCGCGCCGGGCTGGTCTATCCGCATTGCGCGCATCGCGGCGCCTCCCTTTACTACGGCAAGACCGAGGAGCGCGGCCTGCGCTGCTGCTATCACGGCTGGCTGTTCGACGTCGAAGGCCGTTGCCTCGAGCAGCCCTGCGAGGAAGGCGGCGGGCCGCGCCGCGACAAGGTGCGCCAGCCCTGGTATCCGGTGGAGGAGCGCTATGGCCTGGTGTTCGCCTATATGGGACCGCCGGCGAAAAAGCCGCTCCTGCCGCGCTACGAGTGCCTCGAGAAGCTCGCGCCCGGCGAATTCGTCGAAGCCGACGATACGAGCATCGGCTCGGGCGGCCCGGCCATCGCGCCCTGCAATTGGCTGCAGCACTACGAGAACGTGGTCGATCCTTTCCACGTGCCGATCCTGCACGGCTCATTTTCCGGGATGCAGTTCACCTCCCAGATGGCGAGCGTGCCGCAGGTCATCTTCGAGACCACCGCGGTCGGCGTAAAGGTGACCTCGACGCGCAAGACGGCGGACGGCATGACCTTCCTGCGCGTGACCGAGGCAACCGTGCCTACGCTGCGCGTCGTCCCGAATCCGCGCGTCGGCAAATACGGCATGGTCGAGTCCATCGGCTGGGTGCTGCCCATCGACGACACGGCTTACCGCATCTACACCGCCGGCCGCGTGACCGAAAAAGGCGAGCTGTCGAAGTTCCGCTCGAAATACGACGGCAAGACGTGGCCAGAGCTGACCGAAGAAGAGCACCAGCGCTTTCCGGGCGATTTCGAAACCCAGACCAGCCAGGGGCCGATCGCGCATCATTCGGAGGAGCATTTGGCCACCAGCGACAAAGGCATCGCGCTCTTGCGCCGATTCTTCGAAAAGCAGCTGAAGGTGGTCGCGGAGGGCGGCGATCCCGCCGGCACCGCGTTTACCGAAGCGTCTGCATACGTGCGCTTCGAGGCCGGCAATTTCCTTGTATAGCGCGGGCATCGCAGCCCGCATCGTGTTGCTCTCAGGGGCCGCGATGCTCGCCGGGTGCGCAAAGCCGGCGCCCTCCGGCTACCAGGGCTACGTCGAAGGCGAATTCGTCAACCTTGCCTCGCCGTTCGCGGGGCAGCTGCAGAAACTCCACGTGCGGCGCGGCAATCAGGTTGCGCAAGGCCAGCCGATATTCGTGCTCGAACAGGCCAACGAACAGGCCGCGCGGATGGAAGAGGAGCAGCGCCTCAAGAGCGCCGAAGCGAAGCTTTCCAACCTGCAGATCGGGCGGCGGACCCCGGAAGTCGATGCGATTCGCGCCCAGCTCGCGCAGGCGCAGGCCGCGCGGGAGCTTTCGCGCACCCAGCTCGCGCAGCAGGAGCGCCTGTTCAAGAGCGGCTTCATCTCGGCCGAGCGCATGGTCGAGGTGCGCGCCGCGTTCCAGCGCGATGTGGCGCGTGTGGCGGAGGCCGAAGCCCAGATCCGCACCGCGCTGCTGCCGCTGGGCCGCAGCGCCGAATTGTCGGGCGCCCTGGGCGACGCCGAGGCGGCGCGCGCGTCGCTTGCCCAGGCAACGTGGCGTCTGCAGCAGAAAAGCGTTGCTGCCCCTGCCGCGAGTTTCGTCCAGGACACGTTTTTCGTCGAAGGCGAATGGGTGCCCGCCGGACGGCCCGTCGCCGCCCTGCTGCCGCCGGGCAACGTCAAGGTGCGCTTCTTCGTCCCGGAAACCATCGTTGGCTCCCTGTCCCCCGGCCAGGCGGCCGAGATCGCGTGCGACGGCTGCGGTGCGCCGATCGCGGCAAGGATCACGTTCATCTCATCCCAGGCCGAGTACACGCCGCCGGTGATTTACAGCAAGGAATCGCGCTCGAAGCTGGTGTTCCTGGTCGAAGCGCGGCCCGATCCGAAGGATGCCGTCAGGCTTCATCCGGGCCAGCCGGTGGACGTGAAGGTTGCGGCCAAGTGAATGGGCGGGACTGGAATGGGCAGAACGGCGGGCTGGCCATCGACGTCCATGGCCTGAACAAGCATTTCGGCGAGAAGCATGTGGTGAAGGACCTCTCGCTCGAAGTACGGCGCGGCGAGATCTACGGCTTCCTGGGACCCAACGGCAGCGGCAAGACCACCTCGATCCGCATGCTGTGCGG
>JANMXB010000721.1:0-4707 GCA_031380765.1 Pseudomonadota bacterium
CGGGAGTCAGCGCGGGATTGATCGCATGCGAGCTCACGGTGCCAAGCATGATGGTGTAGCCGTCGGGTGCCGCCTTCGCCGTGGCCTCGGCGCCGATCGCCGTACCGGCGCCCGGCCGGTTGTCGACGATCACCTGCTGGCCGGTGCCCTCGGAGAGTTTCTGGCCGATTGCGCGCGCAAGGATGTCGGCCGAGCCGCCGGGCGGGTAGGGCACGATCAGGCGTACCGGCTTGGCCGGCCAATTCTGACCAAAAGCGCACGTGGCGAGCGCGAACAGCGAAGCGAGGACTAATCGCCCAGCGCGTTTCAAGCCGCGACCTTGTGCGGCCCGTCGACTTCCGGGATCGCCGGGATCGGCACGTTCCATGGCGCCACGTCGGCGCGGATCTTGTCGAGCGCGGCCTTGATGATGCCCATCTCCTGGTCGGGGTGGGTCGCGCCCAGGCCGTACTCGGCGGCCAGCGCGCGGTTGCGCGAGGAGCGTTTCTTCTCGTCCTCCGGCAGGTTGACCACCGCATAGACGCCATTGAGGAGCGAGCCGCGCAGCTTCTTGGACACCTTGGCCCCGAGCATCGCCTTCTCTTCGCTGGACAGCGCGCCGAAGAACCGCCGCATGACGATGCGGCCGAACTGGATGTGCCTGGCTTCGTCGCGCAGGATCAGCCTGCAGGCCTCGCGGATCGATTCGAAGCGCGCGTTTTCGTAGCGCGCCTGCAGCAGCTCGCCCGAGAGCTGCTCGAATAGCGTGTTGACCGCGAGGCCGCCGAAAAAGGACATCGCCTTTTCGTCCTTCTCGTCGTGGAATTTCGGGATGATGGTCTGGAAGTAATCGGCGCGCGGGGTCGGCTCGTAGCCGGCAACGCCGCCCCCGATTGCCTTGGCCACGCGGAAGGAGGCCTCGTGATGGCGCAGCTCCTCGGCGATGAAATTCACGAGGTGCTGCTTTACCTCGAACGGCTGGTGGGATGCGACCGCCTCGCGATAGCGCTCCGCGCCGTAGGGCGTCGCGCCGTGCTCCATCCAGGCGCGCAAGCTCCACCATTCAGCGCCCGCACGGCGGACTTCGTCGGGCAGGTTGGCATTGCGCACATCCGAGTAGTCGATCTTCGCCGGGTCCCACGCAAGGTCGCGCGCCTGCTGGCACAGCTGCCAGACGTCGGGCAGCTGCATTTCGGACACGATCGGGTACGGGTTGGGAATCTGGGCGATTTCTTCGAGCATCGAGGGCTGCATGGCCGGCTCCGCGCGGGGTCAGGAGACGATTCTATCCGGCCCGCCGGGCCTCAGGACGCCCCTTCTGCGAACGACGCCTGGCGCGGTAGGGCACGCGCGCGAACCCCTTCGCCCCAATAGAGGAACCGGCTCACATCGAACGTGGAGCGGGTCCCGACGGCGGCGTGAGCTGGAGAGCGTGGCTCGAGGCTGCCGGCGTGAAAGGGGTCGACGCAACACGCGGACCCCACTTCAACCATGCTTCTCTGGGCCTCGATGCGGCGATCGACGGCATGGGCGTCGTGCTGGGCTACCCGGTGCTCGCGTCAGCGGACATTGCCGCGGGAAAGCTCGTCATGCCTTTCGAGCTCAGCGTGCCGCTCGCTTACCCGTACTACCTCGTGTGTGCCGAATCGGCAGTCGAGCATCCGGCGGTCGCGGCGTTCAGGACGTGGGTCATGACCGAAGCCGCGTAAGCATTCATTGAGCATGTGGACAATCTGGTCGAGGCAAGAGGCGCTTCTTGGGCCTGCGCATAAAAGGGCAAAGATTGTCAAGAGAACTTGTCACGCAATCGCGCGGATATTTTCGCCTCCGCGGCCCGAATCGCCATTGAGAACATCTAGAACATCTGCACGTGCTGACATTATTTTACAAAGGCGAAAACAATCGGTCCCAAGCACCGAAATCTAGTCCATGTGTCGTATAGTGCAGGTCGGTTGAAAAGCCTACAGTTTTCGGTGCGGCAGGCGGCTCTTCCGCGGCAATTCGGGGTGCGCATTCGGGGGGTGGCCTGAAAAAGGCCGATGATGCTCCAAGGGAATTGGCGGTGAGCCCCGCTCAATCGCCCGGAATTTGTTTAGGGGAAAAAAATGACAAATAAAATTGGCGACGCAAAACGCGTCGTACCTCAGGGCGTCGATGGGGAGCCTGCCGGCTCCGACGCCAACCTGGCCGAGATTCAGCAATCCGGCGCAAACGCCCGCCCCGAAGACTTTGCGGCCCAACCGCACAAGACCGCCAAAAAACGTCGCGCCGAGCGCGAAGATGCAACTCAGGGCAGCGTTGACGATACCGCGCCCGATCAGGAAAGCGCGTCCGGGCAAGCCGGCGCCGCAGGCGAGTCTTCCGATCCTGCACTGGTCATCGCGCAAGCGTCGCCGGCCACGGCGGCCCCCGAGGCGGCCGCAGGAGCGGCAGGCTCTGAAGGGACAGCCGCAGGAGAGCAGGCGGTCGCTGCAGGGGGTGGCACGGGAACAGTCGGGATGCTCGCAGTCGGACTCGCGGCGGCTGCGGCAGCCGGGGGCGGTGGCGGTGGCGCGGCTGCTGCAACGGCCTTGGTTCCGGCTCTGTTTGCTGTGGCTGGGCGGGTCGCGGATGGATACGTGCGTGGCGCGAAGCTCTTCATTGACTCGAACCACAACGGCGTAGCCGACGCGAGCGAGGACACCGGGTTTGTAACGGACAACCTGGGCAACTACAGTTTCACCACGACGGCGCAAGGCTCGATCATCGCTACCGGTGGAATCAACATCGACACCGGCCTCGCCAACACCATGGTCCTCAAGGCGCCGGCCGGCTCCACCTCGGTCAACCCGCTGACCACGGTGCTCGAGCAGTACATCGAATCGCATCCGGCCGCCACTCTCGCGACGGCGCAGTCGGCGGTCAATTTGGCCCTTGGCATCCCCGCCGGCATCAACCTGACAACTTTCGATCCGCTGGCCGCAGCCAATCCGACCGATCCAGTTGCGCTGGCGGCGCAAAAAGTCGCCGCGCAAATCATTGCCGTGACGGTGCTTTCGGGCGGTAACGACCAGGCGGTGATCAACAATATTGTCGCCTTGGTCGACCAGGGCCACAGCCTCAACTTTGCCGACCCGAGTGTTCTGTCGGGCATTTATTCCGGGCTGAGCGGCGTAAACCAGTCGTCGGTGCTCGCGGCTACCACCGCTATTTCAGAAGTCACGACGCTGGCTACGAGCGGGCCGGGTTCGCTGACAAGCATTGAATTTGCGGCGTTCAACGGCGTCAACGATGCGCCGGTCTTCATTTCGGGCGCCACCGCTGACGTCACTGAAAACGCCGCCGTTGGAACCGTGGTGTACGCGGCACATGCCGTGGATGTCGAGGGAGGCCACGTCACGTATAGCCTGCTTGACAATGCCGGCGGAAAATTCTCCATCAACGCGACCACCGGACAGGTGAGCGTCGCGGGGGCGATCGATTTCGAGACAACCCCCAGTTTGCATATCACCGTCGCGACCTCGGACGGCGCATTGACGAGTTCTGAGACCGTAACGATCACCGTGCATGACGTCAGCGAAGCGCCGCCGGTCGTCGTGCCGCCGGTCATTGTCAATGCGGCGCCCGTCATCTCCTCAGGTGCGACCGGCACGGTGGCGGAGAATGCGGGCGGCGCAGTCGTATACCAGGTGGTTGCAACCGATCCGGAAGGTGCGGCGCTGACCTACAGTCTCGCGGGCGCGGATGCGGCCAGGTTCGGCATCGACGCGACCGGCAAGGTCACGCTATTGGCCGCCGCCGATTTCGAGGCGCCGAACGACGCCGACCACAACGGCGTCTACAGCATTACCGTCCAGGCCAGCGATGGCGTCAACACGACCGCCAAGGCCGTTGCGGTCACGATAACGAACGTCAACGAGGCGCCGGTCATCACTTCGGGCACGACGGCCTCGGTGCACGAGAACCTGGGCGGCGCGATCGTCTACCAGGTCACGGCGACCGATCCCGACGGCACGGCGCCGACGTTTAGCCTGGCGGGCGCGGATGCAGCCAGGTTCAGTATCGATTCGGGCGGCATGGTCAGGCTTCTCGCGGCTGCCGATTTCGAGTCCCCCAACGATGCGGACCACGACGGCATCTACAACATCACCGTCCAGGCGAGCGACGGCACGAACACGACCGCGCAAAACGTCGCGATCGCCGTCACGGACACGAGCGCCTTGCCGTTCGCGGTGACGTTCGACGCAAGCGCGCTGGCGACGGTCAATGTGAGCCTGCATGCGGATGCAACCGGCTTTGAATACAGCACCGACGGCGGATTGACGTTCGCGCCGGGCACAGGAACCAGTTTTACGATCGCCGCGGACAGCGACCTGGCGGGCAACGCCTTGCAAGTGCGCGAGACGTATTCCGATGGCGCGGTATCGGACCCTGCTACCGACTACTCCGTGCTTACGGTCGCCGCGGCCGGCTCCGCCGATGTGGTCCACACGAACCTCCTGCTCAACAACAGCGTGGGCAACATCTCCGTGCACACCTCGGGCGTCTCCTCGGACGCGGTGGCGCACATCTCGTCCGTTGGCGGCACGGTGGGTTTGAACAACAGCGCCATCGACGTCACCGCCAGCGGCAATTCCTCGGACGCCGGGCTGCGCCTGTCGCACGCCGACGGCAGCATCGCATCGCTGAACATCACCGCGACGACCGTGCTCCGCGCCACCACCTTCGCGCCGAACTACGCGCCGAGCG
>JANMXB010000001.1:0-10518 GCA_031380765.1 Pseudomonadota bacterium
ACTGGTACCAGCTGGCGGACATGGCGCAGGTGCTGGCCTGGACGCTGCTCTTCACGCTCGTGATGCTGGCCATCGAGCTTGGCATCCTCAAGCAGCTCGAGCACCGCCTCTTCGGGTGGCGTCCGCGGGTGGGCCTGTGAACGGGGCTGCGATCTCGGTAGTGGGACTGGGGAAGCGGTTCGGCGCGCTCAGCGTGCTCAAGGACCTCGATCTTTCGGTGGCCGACAACGAGTTCGTCTGCATCCTCGGCCCGTCGGGCAGCGGCAAGTCCACGCTGCTCAACGTCATCGCACGGTTGGAAACCGACTACGCCGGCAGCGTGACGCTCGGCTCGCAGCGCGTCGGCTATCTCTTCCAGGAACCGCGCCTGTTGCCGTGGCTCACCGCCGAGCGCAATGTCGACTTCGCCCTCGAAGGCTGCAAGATGGCGGCCGAACGCCGCGCCCAGCTCAAGGACCACTACTTCGCCCTCGCGGGGCTGGCGGAGTTCCGCGGCTATTACCCGCACCAATTGTCCGGCGGCATGCGCCAGCGCGTGGCGCTGGTGCGCTCGCTGTGCGTCGAGCCCGGCATCCTGCTCATGGACGAGCCTTTCAGCGGGCTGGACGAATTGACCGCGCGCCGCCTGCGGGTCGACCTGCTGCGCATCTGGCGCGAGTCGCGCAAAACCATCGTGTTCGTTACCCACAACGCCTACGAGGCGTCGTACCTCGCCGATCGCGTGCTCGTAATGGCCCAGGGCCGCATCCGGGACGAAATCGCGGTGAACGTGCCAAGGCCGCGCGACTATGACGACCCAGCGGTGTTCGAGGTCAATCGCGACGTTGTGCGCCGTTTTCTCGCAGCCGCGGAGCTGGCTCCCGACCTTCCCGCCGGCAGTCCCGGCCCGAAAGCCGAACCCGACCCCGTTTTGCAGTCCTCTGGAGGTATGCCATGAAAAGCTTCAGGATGAAGACGCTGGCCGCGCTGGCGGCAGGCGTGATGTCGATCGCGGCCGCGCGGGCCGCCGACCCGGTCAAGGTGAAACTGGGCGACCTCGCGCAGGCGCTCAATTCCATCGCCTCGAACGTGATGATCCAGCAGGGTTTCGACAGGAAGAACGGCATCGCCGTCGAATACACCACCTACCCGACGCTCGACGGCCTCTTCACCGCGATTCGCGGCAAGCAGGTCGATGTCGGTTTCGGCGGCTGGACTGCGTTCGCCCAGTTCCGCAGCAAGGGTTTCCCGGTCACGATGTTCTACCCCGTGGGGCGCGGCGTGTCGCTGGACATCATCGCGCCGAAAGGTTCGACGTATAAGTCGCTCGCCGACCTCAAGGGCAAAAAGGTAGGCTCGTATGCGGGTGCGGCAGGCACTGCAACAGTGTTGTTCCGCGTGCTCACCAGCCGCTACTACGGTTACGACCCGGCCAAGACCAACGACCTTCAATACGCCGGTCCGGGCCTGTTGCCCAGCCTGGTGGAGAAGAACGAGATCGCGGCAGCGCTGCTCTTCGATCCTCTTGCCGCGAAGGCGATCGCCTCGGGCCCGTTCCGCTCGGTGGTCAACCTCGCGGATGTCTACAAGGAAAAAGTTGGCGACGATTTCCTCTGGATAGGCGTCGCGTCGAACGACGATTTCATCGCGCAGCAGCCCGCGGCGCTCTCGGGCTTCGTGCGTGCCTGGATCGAGTCGGTGGCGTACGTGAGGAGCCACCCGGAAGTCTTCGAGCCCACTGCAAAGGCGCTGGGGCTCGACGCAGCAGGCACGAAGATCCTGCGCGACCGCGTGCTGGCCGATTACGCGACCACCTGGAACGACGCCACGATCAAGTCGCTTTCCACGTTCGCCAAAATGGCCAACGACGTGATGGGCGGCGGATTCCTCGACGAAGTGCCGGCGGCCGCCTTCACCACCCGGTTCAACCCGCGCTGAGCCGCGCCATGGCTTCGATGCTTCAGGCGGCCTGCGCCTCCCACACCCCGCTGATGCCGTTCACCGACCCGGGAAGCGGCGTCGGCGAAGAAGTGCGCGCCGCGCTTGGCCGGCTGGGCAAGCGCATCACCGCGTTCGATCCGGAAATCGTGTTCCAGTTTTCGCCCGACCATTACAACGGCTTCTTCTACGACCTCATGCCGCCGTTCTGTATCGGCGCGCAGGCCTCCGCGATCGGCGACTACGGCACCCACTCGGGTCCGCTGAAAGTGCCGCAGGACATCGCTCTCGGCGCGCATGCCGCCGCATCGGAGGCCGGCGTCGACGCGGCTTTGTCCTACCGCATGGTGGTCGATCACGGCTTCACCCAGTTCTGGCAGATCACCGTCGGCGCGGCGGACCGCTACCCGATCGTGCCGATCTTCATCAACTGCGCGGCCGCGCCGCTGCCGCGGTTCGTGCGCGTGCGCGCGCTCGCTGAGGCGATCGGCCGCTTTGCGAAGGGCCTCGGCAAGCGCGTGCTGTTCGTGGGCTCCGGCGGGCTCTCGCACGATCCCCCCCTGCCTCAGATCGCGACTGCGGACGCCGCTCGCCGCGAGTTCCTCATCGCGGGACGCAACCCGAGCGCCGAAGCCGTGGCCGCCAGACAGGCGCGGGTGATCGAGGCGGGCCGCGCCTCGGCGCGCGGCGAAGGCCCCTGCCAGCCGCTCAACCCGGTGTGGGACGCGAAAATCCTCGGCCTCCTTTCGCACCGCGATTTCGCCGCGTTCGATCGCTTCACCGACGACGAGGTACGCCGCGAAGGCGGCTCAGGCGGACCGGAGATCCGCGCGTGGCAGGCCGCTTTCGCCGCGCTGTCCACCGCCGGCGAATACGATTCGACCGTCGAGTTCTACCGCGCCATTCCCGAATGGATCGTCGGCATGGGCGTCATGCATGCCCGATCGAAAAACAGCGCAAAAACCGCCGCAAAATAAGTGAGAAATCATGCCCGTCAGGACCGGTAAGCAATTCATCGAAGGCCTGCGCAGCCGGCCGCGCGAAGTCTGGCTGCGCGGCGAGCGCGTGCGGGACGTCACCAGCCATCCGGCGTTCAAGCGCCCGGTGGAGCGCCTCGCGCACCTCTACGACATGCAGCACGATCCGGCCCACGCCGGCGTGCTCACCTATCCTTCGCCTTCCACGGGCAAGCCGGTGGGCACGGCTTTCATGGCGCCGCGCAGCCACGCGGACCTCGTCAAGCGCCGCAATGCCTTCCAGCTCTGGTCCGAGGCGACCTTCGGTCTCATGGGACGCTCGCCCGATTTCATGAACACCGTGCTGCTGGCGTTCGCCGAGGCCAAAGAGGTGTTTGCGCGCGGCGGCCAGAAATTCGCCGACAATCTCGTGCGCTACTACGAGCACGTGCGCGAGAACGACCTGTTCCTTTCGCACGCGCTGATCTCGCCGCAGACCGACCGCTCAAAGGCCTCCTTCGAGCAGGTCGATCCGCACTTGCACATGGGCGTGCTGAAGGAAACCTCCGAAGGCCTGATCATCCGCGGGGCGCGCATGCTCGCGACCATGGGACCGGTCTGCGACGAGATGCTGATCTACAACCTGCCGGGCCTGCGCCCGGGCGACGAGCCGCACGCGGTGGCTTTCGCGGTGCCCGTGGATGCGCCGGGCCTGCGCCAGATCTGCCGCGAGCCCTACAACTGGGGCGACCGCGCCGAGTACGATCACCCGCTCGCGGCGAATTTCGAGGAATGCGACTCGGTCCTGATCTTCAACGACGTGCTGGTGCCGTGGGACCGCGTTTTCATCCACAACAACGTGGCGCTCGCCAACGCGCTCTACCCCGACACGGCGCTGCGCAACCACACTGCCCACCAAACCAACGTGCGCGCGCTGGTCAAGATGCGCTTTGCGGTCGGCATCGCGCAGGCAATCGCGCGCGCGGTCAAGGCCGACCAGTTCCTGCACGTGCAGGAGAAGCTCGGCGAATGCATGAGCTATGTCGAGCTCGTGAAGAGCGCCATCGTGCGCGCCGAAGTCGAGCACGAAACGCTCCCCTCGGGCGGCGTGCGCGCCTCGCTGCCGCCGCTGCAGGCGCTGCGCGGCCTGCTGCCGACGTTCTACCCGCGCGTGATCGAGGTGCTCCAGATCATCGGCGCCGGAGGCCTGCTCATGTCACCTTCCGCGGCGGACTTCAACGCGCCCGAGATCGCCGCGGACGTGGCGCGCTTCTATCAGGGCGCCGAAGGCTTCCCCTCGGTCGACCGGGTGCGCCTGTTCAAGATCGCGTGGGACTTGTGCGGCGACTCGTTCGGCGCCCGCCAGCTCCAGTACGAGCGGTTTTACGCGGGCGACCCGATCCGAATCCTGGCCATGACCTACCTCGGCACGGACGATCGCGACTACCGCGCGCTCGTCGAGCGGGCCATCGCGATCGCGGGCAAGCCCTAGCCACCGGCAATGCCCGAAGCCTCGCTGATCGTCCTCGCGGGCGCTTTCGTAGGCGGAGTCGTTTCGGGACTCACCGGGTTCGGCACCGGCATCAGCGCGCTGCCGATCTGGCTCTACGGTCTCACGCCCGCGCTGGCCAGCCCCCTCGTAGTAGTCTGCTCGCTCATCGGGCAGGTCCAGACGCTGCCGGCCATCTGGCATGCGATCGACTCCAGGCGCTGCATGCCCTTCATCGCCGGCGGCCTCGTTGGCGTTCCGGTGGGCGCGGTCCTGCTGCCGTTCATTTCGGTTGGAGTCTTCAAGCTTGCCGTCGGCGCCCTGCTCGTCGTCTATTGCGCGTTCACGCTGGCCGGGCGGGTGCGCCTGCGAGTGCATGGCGGCGGAAAGATTGCGGACGCACTGATCGGCCTCGGCGGCGGCGTGATGGGCGGCCTGGCGGGACTTTCGGGGCCCCTGCCCACGATCTGGTCCGGATTGCGCGGCTGGGAAAAGGACGCCAGGCGCGCCGTGCTGCAGGGTTTCAATACCTCGATCCTCGCTTTCGCGCTGGTCGCGCAGGCGTTCACCGGACTGCTGACGGCGCAGTTATGGCAACTGGTCCTCGTTGCGCTGCCCGGTACGCTCCTGGGCTCGTGGATCGGACGCCGCGTCTACACCGTCCTGGACAGCGCAAAATTCGAAAAAGCGGTGCTGATCCTGCTGTTCCTGTCGGGATGCGTCCTACTGGCGGGCGGTTTCAGCGGGGGTCTTCGTTAGGCGGCGAACAGACCGGGGAGACGCGGGAGGGTACCGTTGCCCGCATGAAACTCCATTGTGCCGCTTTTTCGTTGATTGCCTGCATCGCGGCGACTGCCGCTGTGGCCGCGCCACCTGCCCTTCCGGTGTCCGCCCTGCCCGATTGCCTTGCGAGCAACTACGACCCGGTGCGGCATCTGTTCACACTGAAGAATCCACGCCCGGACGAGCCCAACCAGCAATGCCTGCTGACGGTCTACCCGCGCGGACAGGCCTCCGCCAATCGCATCACGGCCGGCCGCTATCTCATCAACCTCTCCGACGGCGGTGACGGCGGTGCCGGTGGAACGCTCCAGGACGTCAGAGGCGGCGGCGGAGGCGGCGGCGGCGGCGCCGGTGCGAGGGAATTGCAGCGGGTGGTCGATCTCACCGAAGGGGTCTACAGGCTCACCATCGGCGCGGGCGGCCCGGGCGGCAATCCATGCATTCCGACCCCGAACATGGTTTTCTCCGGCGGTCCCGGATGGCTCGGCAGCCCCAGCAACCTGGTGCGGGTGGCGACGGGGGAAGTCCTCATAGGCACGCCGGGCGCGGAGACCTATGTGCGCCCGAAGAAGGGCGAAAACGAGAAACGCGCGGGTAATCCCGACGGGCACGGCGGCTCGGGCCCCGGGAAAACCAGGGGCGGCGATGGCGGGCGGATCGACGTCACCGGCTTTGTCGCCGAGGCTCCCGAAGCCGGCCAGGGCAAAGCCGGCAACGCCGGCGGCACCCCGGGCTTGATCGTGGGCGATGCGAGGCAGGTGGGCAGCGGCGGCGGTGGCGGCGCTTCCACCAAGAGCGAAGGCGGCGACGGCGGCGGCGAAGTTAAGCGCCATTGGATCCAGCCGCCTGAGCGCGGCGCGCTGGGCAGCGGCGGCGGCGGCGGCGAAGGCACGATGTTCGTGTGCGGCGCCGGCGCGGCGGGGGGCAATGGATTCGCGGCCCTGCGCCAAACGGGACCAACATCGGCCGAAGCCGGGACCGAGCTCGTCGTCCCCGCACCGGCCCGTCCGGGCCGTTAGTCGAAGCGAGCGTATTACCCGACCTGGGCAAGCCCGGTGCGTGTGAGCCGGTAACGCCGATCGGCCGTGGCGGCCGCGACTTCCGAATGGGTGACCAGGATCGCCGCGGCGCCGTGGTCTTTCACCTGCACCCGAAACAGCTCGAGCACCTGGCGCGCATTGTCGGGATCGAGATTGCCGGTCGGTTCATCGGCGAGCACCAAGCGCGGGTTGCCCACCAGCGCGCGCGCTATGGCTACACGCTGCAACTCACCGCCGGACAGCTCGCGCGGCAGGCTCGCTTCGCGCCCTGCCAGACCTACCGACGCGACGGCCGCATTGGCGCGTGCCTCGGCCTCGGGCCGCGGCACCTGGCGCAGCGCCAGCGGCAGGCCGACGTTCTGCGCCACTCCCAGGTGCGGCAGCACATGGAAAGCCTGGAATACGAATCCGAAGTGATCCCGCCGCACCCTCGTCAGTGCGTCGTCGTCGAGATTCGTGAGTTCGCGCCCTTCCAAGCCGATGCTGCCGGCGTCGGCGGATTCGAGGCCCGCGATGATGTTGAGCAGCGTCGACTTGCCGGCTCCCGAATCGCCGAGGATCGCGACGTAGTCTCCTGCTGACATCTTCAGGCTCACCCCCGAGAACAGGAGCCGTTCTCCGAAGGACTTCCTGACATCCGTGAGCATCAGGAAGGGGGGCGCGGGCAGCATGCCGAAGTCCCCCTTGCCTTCACACGCCCAGGTAGCGCAAATGCACCTCGGGCCGGGCGCGCAGCTCCGCGGCCGGGCCGCAATAAACCACCGCCCCTTTGACCAGGATGACGTTGCGATCGGTGATCGCGTTCACCGCGCGGAAATTCTTGTCGACGATCACCGTCGCGATCCCCGAGGCCCTGACGACGCCGACAATGCGCATGATCTCGCGCGCGATCAGCGGCGCCAGTCCTTCGGTCGCCTCGTCGAGGATCAGCAAGTCTGGATTGGTGAGCAGCGCGCGGCCAATCGTGAGCATCTGCTGCTCGCCGCCGGAAAGGTCTGCGCCGCCGTGCTGCAAGCGCTCTGCCAGGCGCGGAAAAGTCGCGAGCACGCGATCGAGTGTCCATTCGCGCCGCCCGTCGGGACCCGCGCGTGCCGCCATCAGCAGGTTTTCCTTCACCGAAAGGTTGGGGAAAATCCCGCGTCCTTCAGGCACGTACGCGATTCCGGCCTGCGCGATCGCATGCGGTGCCGCTCCCGTGACGTCGGCGCCTTTTACGCTGATGCGGCCCGAGCGCGCGCGCACCAGGCCGAGCATGGTCTTGAGCAGCGTGCTCTTGCCCATGCCGTTCCTGCCCATGAGCCCCACCGATTCGCCGGCCCGGATCGAGAAGTCCACGCCGTTCAGGATATGGCTCGCGCCGTAGTAGGTGTGCAGGCCGCTTGCCTCCATGAGCGCGGGTGTCGATGCGTCAGCCAAGGGACTCTCCACCGCGGGACTCTCCACCGCGGGCCTCCCCCAGGTACGCTTCCTGCACTTCGGCATTCGCGCGGATTTCCGCGGGCCGCCCGCTCGCCAGCACCCGCCCGTCCACTATTACCGTGAGCCGGTCGGCCAGCGCGAACACCGCATCCATGTCGTGCTCGACGAGCAGGATCGCGTGGGTCCGCGCCAGTTTTTTCAACAGCGCGACCATGGAGGACGACTCTTCGGCGCCCATGCCGGCTAGTGGCTCGTCGAGCAGCAGGAGCTTGGGGCGCGTGGCGAGCGTCATCGCGATCTCGAGCTGGCGCTGCTCGCCGTGCGAGAGCGTGCTTGCGAGGCTTTGCGCACGCGCTTCGAGTCCCGCGGAGGCGAGCGCCTCCAGCGCCGTGCGGTTCACGCCTGCGAGGCTCGCCGCGGGCCGGAAAAAGCGCATCGACGATTTCTGCCGCGACTGCGCGGCCAGCCGGCAGTTCTCGAACGCCGTGAACGAAAGGAACACGTTGGTCTTCTGGTAGCTGCGCCCCACCCCCATGCGCGAGATCTGGTGCGCCGCGAGGCCGGTGACGTCGCGCCCATCGATCGACACGCTGCCGCTGGTCGGCGCCAGGTCGCCCGAGAGCATGTTGATCAGCGTCGACTTGCCCGCGCCGTTGGGCCCGATGACCGCGTGCAGCTGGCCCATTTCCGCCTGCAGCGACACCGCATTCACCGCGGCCAGGCCGCCGAAACGCCGCGTCAGCGCCTGCGTCGAAAGGACCGTTTCAGCCATGGGGCGCCCGCATTCGGCGCAAGGCCGCAGCCCCGAGACCCAGCAGCCCCTGCGGCAGCAGAAGGGACGAGAGCACGATGAAACTGCCCATCCACAGCTGCCAGTGCTTGCCGAGATCGACTTCGCCCGACGCGGTACGAACCGCGGGCAGCCCCTGGAGACCGAGCTCGAGCAGCATCCAGGCGGCGGCCCCGATGATCGGCCCGGTGAGCGAGCCCATGCCGCCGAGGATGACCATCATCATCACCGCGCCCGACAGGTGCCAGCCCATCATCTCCGGGTTCACCACGCCGAACTGGATCGATGACAGGTACCCCGCCACCCCTGCAATTGCGCCGGCGATCACGAAGCACACGAGCTTGTAGCGCAGGGTCGCGTAGCCCAGGGACCGCATGCGCGGCTCGTTCACCTTGATCCCGACCAGCACGCGGCCGAAGGGCGACGCGAGGATCACGCGCAGGAGCACGTACACGAGCACGAAGAAAAGCAGCACGACGTAGAACACGTGCACGAAGTTGTCGAGGTTGAAAGGCTGCCACTCGCCGATCTTTGCCACCGGCCGCACGTCGATGTAGATGCCGTCCGTGCCGCCCGCGATCCTGGTGTCGTGGACCACGAAGAACAGCATCTGCGCGAACGCAAGGGTCACCATGATGAAATAGATGCCGTGCGTGCGCACCACGAAGAAGCCGATCGCCAGCGCGAGCAGCGCCGACACGCCGATCGCGAGCGGGAAGGAGGTCCAGAAATTCGCCGCCTGGTAAGGGGGCGTGAGGAGTGCGAGGGTATAAGCCGCGGCCCCGTAGAACGCCGCATGGCCGAAGGAAACCAGCCCCGTATAGCCGATCAACAGGTCCAGGCTCATCGCGAGGATCCCCATGATCAGGATCTTGGCGAAGAACTGCACGTAGAACTTCTCGGCGAAGAACGGCAGCGCGGCCAGGCACAGCACCGCCGCCACGAGGAAGACGGTGTTGGCGCGCGAGAGGCGCAGTTCCTCCCTCCTCACAGCTTGCGCCCGAACAGGCCTTCCGGCCGCCACAGCAGGATCGCCGCCATCAGCAGATACACGGTCATGCTGGAGAGTTCCGGCAGCACCTTGAAGCCGCCGATCTCGAGGGTCACGACCTTGCCGAAGGTGTCGACCAGGCCGATCAGCAGCGAAGCGATCATGGCGCCTTTCACCGATCCCATGCCGCCGATCACCACCACGACGAAGCAAATGATCAGCACCTGGTTGCCCATGCCGGGGAACACCGCCGACACGGGCGCGGCGATCATCCCGGCAAATGCGGCAAGCGCGAGGCCGGCAGCGAACACCACGCGGTAGACCACCTGGATGTTGATGCCGAGGGACTGCACCATCTCGCGGTTGGACGCCCCGGCGCGGATCATCATGCCCAGGCGCGTTTTCTGGATCACCCAGACCATGAGCCCGGCAACCACAACGCAGACCGCGGAGATCCAGAGGCGGTAGACCGGGTAGGACTGGGTATCGGTGAGCGGAATCGACGCGGAGAGAATCTGCGGCAGGTTGACGCCGCGTACGTCGTCGCCCCACAGGAGGCTGCGCAATTCCTCGAACACCAGGATCAGGCCATAGGTGAGAAGCACCTGGTACAGATGGTCGCGGTGATAGAGCCAGCGGATCACCAGCCACTCGAGCAGCATGCCGAACAGCACGGAAAGGACGATGCCCGCGGGCAGCGCCAGCCAGAAGCTGCCGAGCGCGCCGGTCAGCGACCAAGCCAGGTACGCGCCGATCATGTAGAAGCTGCCGTGGGCGATGTTGATGATGCCCATGATCCCGAACACCAGCGTGAGCCCGCTCGAGACGAGGAACAGCAGCAGCCCGTACTGGACCCCGTTCAGGAGCTGAATCAGGAAAGTGTTGAAATCCATCTGTTGCCAGTGAGCCCCTTGGGGAGGGGGTACAGGGGAACCGCCTTGAGGTTCCCCGGTTTCCTACGTCATTTTACAGGCGGCCATCATTGCAGGGTCATCGTCCAACGCTTTTACGGCAATGCCGGTGACGCGGTTCTCGTTGCCGACCACCTTGCGCAGGTACTGGTCATGGATCGGGTTGTGGGCCTTCGAGAGCGTCATCGTCCCGCGCGGGCTGTCGATTTTTGCTTTCGCCAT
>JANMXB010000053.1:0-3326 GCA_031380765.1 Pseudomonadota bacterium
GGCGATGAACGCCCCGCCGAGGTCCTTTTTCACGTGTGCATGCCTCGCCGGATTGACCAGCATGATCCCGTATTGGTTGAAGAGCTTGTTGTCGCCTTCGACGAGGATCGCGAGGTCGCCGCGGTTCTTGAATGCGAGCCACGTCCCCCGGTCGGCCAGGATGTAGCCGTTCATCGCCGAAGCCGTGTTCAGCGCCGGCCCCATGCCCGAACCCGTCTCCTTGTACCAGGGGCCTTTGTCATTCGGGATGTCGATGCCGGCAAGCGACCACAGTCGCAGCTCGGCCGCGTGCGTACCGCTTTTATCCGCGCGCGAAACGAAAGGCCCCTGCGCCGCCTTGATTTTCTGCAGCGCGCCCAGCACATCCTTGCCCGCCATTTTCGCGGGATCGGACTTTGGCCCGATGAGGATGAAGTCGTTGTACATCACCTGGTGGTAATTCACGCCAAAGGCTTCGTCCATGTACTTCTTCTCGGCGACCGGATCGTGCACGAACACCACGTCGGCATCCCCGCGGCGGCCCATGTCGAGCGCCTGGCCTGTGCCCACTGCGACCACGCGCACCTCGACACCGGTCTTTTGCGTGTAGGCCGGCAGGAGATGCCTGAACAGGCCCGATTGCTCCGTGGAGGTGGTCGAGGCCACCGTGATGAACTGCTGCGCATGAACGGCCACGCAAGCAAGCAAGCCGAGCGAAACAAGCGCTGCCTGGAGGGCGAGCGGCCTCAGGCCCATGGTATTTCTCCCTTTATGAACGCCGCGGCCTCAAACGAGGCGGGTTTGGCAAAGAACTGCCCGACGGGCGAGCGCTCCGCGATGCGCCCTTCGTGAATGAACAGCACCTCGTCGCCCAGGCGCTTTGCCTGCCCGAGGTTGTGGGTGGCCATGACGATCTTGGTGCCCGCTGCGTCGAACGCGCGGATCACGGCCTCGATCTCGCGCGTGGCGCCGGGATCGAGGCTCGCGGTCGGCTCGTCGAGGAACAGCACTTCGGGATGCAGCGCCCAGGCGCGCGCAAGCGCAAGGCGCTGCTGCTCGCCGCCCGAGAGCACGCGCGCGGGACGGTGCGCCAGGTGCAGGAGCCCCACGCTTTCGAGCGCCTCGCAGGCGAGCGTTTCGCGCTCGCCGGGAAGGACCTGGGCGAGCGCGAGTGCGTAAGTGATATTAGCGATCGCCGAGCGGCGCAGCATGACCGGCCGCTGGAACACCATCGCCTGCAGCCTGCGCGCGCGCAGTGCGTTGGCCCCCAGCCAGTCCACATGCCCGGAGGTCGGCGCGATCAGCCCGTGCATCAGCCGCATCAGCACGCTCTTGCCCGCGCCGTTGGCGCCGAGCACGATTGTGGCCGGACCGGCAATGAGATCGACCGAAACCCGGTCGATGATTGTGCGCCCGCCGGCGACGAAACTCACCTCTTCCAGGCGCAATGGCAGGATCACGCCCATTCCGGCGCTCATCCGTACCTCCTTCGCGCAGCTTCCTTCACGATCTGCGCGGCGGCGTTCAGCGCAAGCACGAGGACGATCAGGATCACGCCGAGTGACAGCGCCAGCGGCAAGTCGCCCTTGGAGGTTTCGAGGGCGATGGTGGTTGTCATCACGCGGGTGACGCCATCGATGTTGCCGCCGACGATCATCACGGCGCCGACTTCGGCGAGAGCGCGCCCCATGCCGGCGAGCACGGCAGTGAAAAGCGAGTAGCGGATGTCCCACACCAGCGTGAGCGCCGCACCGAAACCGTCCGCGCCCAGCGAGCGCAGCTGTTCCTCGTATTCGACCCATGCGTCTTCGATCGCCTGCCGCGCCAGCGCGGCGATGATCGGAAAGATCAGCAGCGTCTGCGCGATGATCATTGCCTGCGGAGTGAACAGGAGGCCGAGCGAGCCGAGCGGCCCCGCGCGCGACAGCAGCAGGTACACGGCGAGACCCACGACAACCGGCGGCAGGCCCATGAACGCATTGAGAAGAACGATGACCGCCTGGCGCCCGCGAAAGCGCCCCACACCGATCGCGGCGCCAAGCGGCAGGCCGATCAGCGTGGCGAGCGCCACCGCGGCCAGGCTCACGCCGAGGCTGAGCAGCACGATCTGCAAAAGAGTGGGATCGCCGGAAGCGACCAGCGTCAGTGCTCCGCCGAAGGCCTCGGCCAGCGGATTCATCTACGGGATAAAGATTGGGACATTACCGTCTCATTGATCTTCTTTGCACGAGCCCCGGATGCTACGCGATTGCGCTCCGGGATAAATATGCAAGGACGTTCATATTGGAGCGCTCGGCATTTGGCTGCGAAGATGAGGAATCCGTCCCGCTATCGTCACCAGACTGAACAGGATCATCGATGACTCTCGCCAAAGCTTTGCTGTTTGCCTGCACCCTCTTGCTCACCTTCTCCGCGCTCGCGGCCAAGATCACGATCGCCGCGGCCGCCGACCTGAAGTTCGCCATGGACGAGATTGTCTCGACGTTCAAGCGGGCCAATCCGGCCGACGAAGTGGATGCGATCTACGGCTCTTCGGGCAACTTTCACACCCAGATACAGCAGGGCGCGCCATTCGATCTCTATTTTTCCGCGGACATAGCCTATCCGCGCGAGTTGGCGAAAAGTGGCTTCGCCGCCTCTTCCGTGAAGCCCTATGCCTTTGGCCGGATCGTGCTGTGGAGCGCAAACCTGGATGCGACCAAGATGACCCTGGCCAGCCTCGCCGATCCGAAAATCACGCGCGTCGCCATCGCGAACCCGAAGCACGCACCCTACGGCAAGCGCGCCGAGGAGGCGCTCCGGGCCTCCGGGCTCTGGGAGAAGGTCGAGCCGAAGCTGGTGTTCGGCGAGAACATCTCCCAGACGGCGCAATTCGTCCAGACCGGCAACGCCCAGGTCGGGATCATTGCGCTGGCCTTGGCCGTAAATTCGGCATTGGCGAGCAAAGGCGGTTATTGGCTCATTCCCGACAATCTCCACCAGCCCCTGGAACAGGGCTACGTCATTACCAAGAGGGCAGCGGCCAATCCTCTGGCAAGTAGATTCGACGCGTTCATGGGCAGTGCGGGGGCGCGGGCGATAATGACCAGGTACGGTTTCGTTCTTCCGGGGAAAGGCGCTGCCAGATAAGCGCCGCAGGCAAGGGTGACCAGCCCGACACAAAAGGGAGTTTCGTGTGCTCTTGAGCGACGCCGATTTGCAGGCGATCTGGCTGACGATCCGGTTGGCGGCCATCGTGACGCTGATCCTTCTCGGCGTCGGGACGCCCATCGCGTGGTGGCTTGCACGCGCGAAAGCATGGTGGAAGGTTCCGGTCGGCGCGGTGGTGGCGTTGCCTTTGGTTTTGC
>JANMXB010000095.1:0-3285 GCA_031380765.1 Pseudomonadota bacterium
CGTCGCGCTCAATCCTTCGAGGGCCTTTACCGGGCCGCGCGAGGAAGTGTAGGTGACCGCGAGATCGTGGGCGCGAAAAAGCGCCTCGCCCGGCGCGGCCACCGTGGTCATCACTACTGTGGCTGGATCCCTAATTGCTTCGCCAGGGCGCTGTAGCGCTCGATATCCTTCTGCATCACGGCCGCGAACTGCTCGGGCGTGCTGCCAACCGGCTCGAGGCTGCGGGCGGCGAACTCTTTTCTGCCTTCGGGGCTGTGCACGTAATTCGCGGTCTCCGCCTGGAGGCGGTCCACGATTGCTTTTGGCGTGCCGGCTGGCGCGACCAGTCCGTACCAGAAGGACGGATCGAAACCGCGCAGGCCGACCGAGGCGCCCGCCTCGGTGAACAGCGGAACGCCGGGTAGCGATGGCGTCGGTGTGGTTACCCCATAGGCTTTGAGGCGTCCCGAGGTGACCAGCGGCGTGGACGCGCCGGGATTGTCGAGGAAGAGCGACACCTGGTTGCCCATGAGATCCGGATACGCCTGCGAGGCGCCTTTGTAGCCGATGTCCACCATGTTCGTCCCGGTCAGCGCCTTGAACTGCAGCGTGAGCAGATAGCCGATGGTCGAGGTGCCTACGTTGGCGACGTTGAGCTTGCCCGGGTTGGCCTTGGCGTACGCGACCAGTTCGGTGATCGCGTTTGCAGGCAGGGAGGGATTGGCCAGCAGCACATACGAAGTGCTGCCGATCATCGTGATCGGAGCGAAGCTTTTCAGCGGATCGTAGGGAACGTTCTTCTGCAGGACCAGCGCGCCCGGATGGGTGCTCGAAGTCGCGATGCCGATCGTGTAGCCGTCGGGCGCGCTCTTTGCCACTGCGTCCGCGCCGATGGTGCCGCCCGCGCCGCCGCGGTTCTCGACCACGACCGGCTGGCCCAGGGTGTCGGCAAGGCGCGCCGCAACCGAGCGGGCAGTCAGGTCTGTACCGCCCCCGGGCGGAAAGGGCACGATGAGCTTTACGGGATGCGTGGGCCAGGCCTGCGCGTGAACGAATCCGGCGGATGCGGCGAGGACAACGGCAGCGGCAATTCGCCTCATCGCTTCACTTCCGGGTACATGACCGCGTCGCCGTGGCGATACATCTCCTCCATTTCTTCCTTCGAAATCCTGTCCACCGTGCTGCCGCGGATCGCGGCGAGCTGCTCGGCGAGGATGTTGCGTTTCACTTCGGCGGCGAGGATGTTCACGCGCCCGTAGCACTCGGACACGGTGCGGCCAAGAACCGTGATGCCGTGGCGCTTCATGAGCACGCAGTTGGTGTTCGCGATGAAAGTCTTGATCGGCTCGACGTCATCCTCGACGTTGATGTGCGCGGGCAGGAAATGCACCGGCTTTTGCATGAGGTACGAAAACGTGAGCCCAACGGGCCGGATTTCGTCGTGGCCGGCGGCGAGATAGGCAATCGTCTCGTCATGGTGCAGGTGGATCACGCAATGGATATCCGGGCGCAAGCGCAGCATTTCGCGGTTCATCTGATGCCCAACCGTGGTGGCGCGATCGCCGCAGAGGATCCGCCCGAACGGCACATCGGTGATCACGATGTCGTGGATGCTCATCTCCTCCAGCGACACGCCCTGGCATTTGACGTAGCAAACGCCGTCCGGATAGCCCGGGTGCGGCGCCCGCATCACCATGTTGCCGACCGCGGCCTGCACATAGCCCCGCTCGGCGAGACGGTGGGCGTAGAGAACGTACTTCGCGGCGAACTCGCGGTCGAATTTCACGGCAGGGTCGGGCGTGAGCTGGTTGACCTGGTAGCGGTGCTCGGGAGCGTTCATGGGATTCCTCCGGAAGGATCAGGGCAGTTTGCTTGCGTCGGCGAGCACGGCGGCGGGGTCGAAGTTGTTCATCGCCGGCACGAGGGCATTGGTATAGAGGGTGTTCGGGTCGATATTGGCGTTCGCGATCTGGCCGCCTTCGGCCATGACCTGCACCATGTTTTTCCAGGCGCCGGCCGGGTACTCGCCCCAGCGCGGCAGCTCGCCCTTGGGAAAGGCGAGATATTTGTCGTAGCGCGCGTTGAGGAGGACCACGCTGTCGGCGAGAATTTTTGCCTCGTTCGCACCGGGTGGCTTCAGCGAAGCGTCTTCCTTCCACGCGGCCCGGACGCAGCCCGGCCGGTTTACGTTGCAAACGAGCGTCGCCTTGGCAAATGCGCGGCCGAAAGCGGCGAGCAGTTTCGGATTGGAGCGGATGGTGTCTTCGTGCGCGATGAACCCGTTGGAAAAGAGGTCCAGGTATTTCTGCGGCATCCTGAGGCGGCGCAGCGGCGTGCCCTGCGTTTCGAGCTGGGTGTGCAGCGTCTCGAAGAGATTGAGGGCATCGACGCGGCCGTCCTTGAGCGCAAGGAATGCCGGCGCGCCGAGGCCGGTGGGCACGAGGTCGATATCGCGTCCGACTTCGAGGCCGATTTCCTTGAACATCGCACGCGTTAGCGGGATGTTGCCGAAGGTGAGCGCTCCGACGCCGATCTTCCTGCCTTTGAGGTCGGCGAGCGTCTTGACCGGCGAGCCGGCCAGCACCGCAAACTCCCAGACATTCTCGCGGATCACGTTGTAGAAGAACTTGAGCGGCAGCGGGTCCTTGCCCGGCTGGCGCGAGATGACCAGCGGGTCGGGATTCGGGAAGCCGACCGTGACGCGCCTGGCCACGATCTGCGGCAGCAGTACTGCGCTGCCGTTGAACACGATGGTTTCGACTTCGATGCCTTCCTCGGCCAGGTAGCCCAGGTGCTTGGCGACCAGCATCTGGCCATTGACGACGGTGAGCGGGCTGACCAGGCCCAGAATAACCTTGTCGACTTTTTGCTGCGCGCCGGCGGCGGCGCACCATAGCGCAAGCATCGCGAGGGCGATGCGCAGCCTCATTGCGCGGCCTTGGCGCGCGCAACGATCGCCGCAGTGTCGAAGCGGTTGATCTCGGGGACGAGCGCATTCGTGTAGCAGGTCTCCACGGGAATGTCTTTCGTCGTGAGCTGGCCGCCTTCATAAAGCGTCGCTGCGAAATCCTTCCAGCCCTGCGCGGGAAATTCGCCCCAGCGGCGCTGTTTCTGGTCGTCGAAGTCGAGGTATTTGTTGAAGCGCGCGTCCATGATCTTGATGGCATTGCGGATGTTGGTCGCTTCGTCGCCGCTGGTGGGTTTCTGGTTCGGGTACAGCACCCAGAATGCCTTTATGCACGCAGCACGGTTGGCTTCGCAGAACACCGAGGTCTTGGCTATTGCGCGGCCGAAGGCGATCAGCGC
>JANMXB010000125.1:0-2588 GCA_031380765.1 Pseudomonadota bacterium
TCCAACACCGACCTGCGTGGCGATTCGCGCACCCTGCAGGACGCGGAGATCCTGAAGCGGCTGGGCGCAACTCTGGGCGCAACTGCGGAGCATCCTGAAGGCCTGTTCTTTCCGGACACCTATCTGTTCAGCAAAGGTTCCAGCGACTTGGACGTACTGGGCCGCGCCTATCGCTACATGCAGAAGAAACTGGCCGCCGAATGGGAAGCGCGCGATCCGAAAACGCCGTTCGGCACGCCCTACGAAGCCCTGATCATGGCCTCGATCGTCGAAAAGGAAACCGGCAGCGCGGCGGAGCGCGACATGATTGCCGGCGTGCTCATCAACCGGCTCCGCATCGGCATGCGGCTGCAGGCCGATCCGACCGTCATCTACGGTATGGGCACGGCCTTCGACGGCAACCTGAGAAAGCGGGACCTGCTCGCGGACGGCCCCTACAACACTTATGTGCGCGCCGGCCTGCCGCCCACACCGATCGCAATGCCGGGCCTTGCGTCCCTGCGCGCGGCGCTGCACCCCGCGCAGACCCAGGCGCTCTATTACGTCTCGCGCGGCGACGGCAGCAGCCAGTTTTCGCGCTCGCTCGAGGAGCACAACCAGGCCGTCGGCAAGTACCAGTTAAAGCGATAATCGGCCATGCGCGGAAAATTCATCACCTTCGAAGGCGTCGACGGCGCCGGCAAGTCCACCCATGTCGAATGGTTCGCCAACGAATTGCGCTCCTCCGGGCGTGCGGTGCTGGTGACGCGCGAGCCCGGGGGGTCGCAACTCGCCGAAAAACTGCGCGAGCTCGTCCTCCACGAGCCCATGGACCCGGTAACCGAAACCTTCCTCGTGTTTGCCGCGCGCGACGACCACCTGAAAAAGCGCATTCTGCCCGCGCTCGCTGCCGGGACCTGGGTGGTGTGCGACCGGTTTACCGACGCGACGGTCGCCTACCAGGGCGGCGGAAAAGGCGTCGATGGGGCGCTGATCGAGGCCCTGAAAAATGTCGTGCATCCGGACCTGAAGCCCGACTGCACGCTGATTTTCGATTGCGCCTACGACTTGAGCCGCGAAAGAATGTCCGAGTCCGGTCGCGCGCTGGACCGGTTCGAAAGGGAAGGGCAGGCGTTTTTCGAGCGTGTTCGCGCAGCGTACCTCGCCACTGCAAAATCCGATTCCGCCCGGGTTCGTGTCATCGATTCGACCCACACGCTCGACGCGATCCGCGCCGAGTTGCGCAGGGTCCTCAGGGATCTCTGAGCCGATATCCGCATGTATCCCTGGAACGCGGATGCCTGGTCGCAGTTGGTGGCACGTCGGGACAATCTTCCCCAGGCGCTCCTGATCCACGGCCCGAGAGGGCTAGGCAAGCTCAACCTGGCCCGGCGTTTCGCGCAAGGGATCCTGTGCGAAACGCCGGGCGCAAAAGAGCCGTGTGGGCGATGCGATGGCTGCCGCTGGTTTCTCGCCGGCCAGCACCCGGATTTCCGCCAGATCGAGCCCGAGGCCCTGGCCGGTCCGCAGGACACGGAGGACTCGCCGGCGCCTTCGAAGACCGCCAAGCCGAGCCATGAGATCAAGGTCGACCAGGTCCGCGAGCTGACCGACTTCCTCAATATCGGGTCGCACCGCGGAAAACGCCGTCTCGCGCTGTTTCATCCGGCCGAAGACATGAATGCCAATGCCGCGAATTCTCTTCTTAAGTCACTGGAGGATCCTGCTTCAGGGGCTTGCTTTATTTTAGTTTCTGATAATCCTCGGCGTCTGATTCCGACCATGCGCAGCCGCTGTATCGGCCTTCCGGTGGCGCTCCCGGATTTATCCGGCGCGCTTGTCTGGCTTAAGCAGGAGCAGGTCGAAGACGCGGAAAGCTGGCTCGCGTTTGTTGGCGGAGCGCCGCTCCTGGCCAGGGACTATGCGGAGTCGGAGCGTGGAACCCGCATCAAACAGGTTGCCGGGCTCCTTAAACAAGGCAACCGCGACGCTTTGCTGGCCTGGCCGGTCTCCGAACGCGAGCAGATGGAGGTTCTTGCCGAGGTCCTGCAGAAATGGGCGTATGACCGGGCGGCCGGAAGTTTGCCGGGAAAACGGTTTTTTGGCGGGGTCGGCGGTAAATCGGCGGACGACGGCAAAACGGGCGCGTGGCTGCGTTTCGCGCGCGAGGCCGGTCGCTATCGCGTCGCCGCCCGGCATCCGCTCAATCCCAAGTTGTTTGCGGCCGACCTGATCGGACGAATGCCGCACTAAAGCAGCGTTTTGCGTGAACGAATCCGAACGGTTCCAGTCCAATGCAGTACAAGCCTTATTGTATATTTAACAGTTCATTGAATAAACTATCCTAGAATCTACATCAGGAGAAAGCATGGGTTTCGGAAATCTGCGGCCTTGGATACTCCTCTTGGCGTTGGGCGCGGCCGGCTCGGCGAATCTTGCCGGTGCCCAGTCGTTACAGGAATCCTGGCGAGCCGCCCTCGAGGGTGATCTCCCGACGGTTCAGAGGCTGGTTGAGCGCGGCAACAGCCCGGATAGCTCCGACGCCGAAGGCAGCACGCTGCTTATGTTTGCCGCGCGTGGTGGGCATGCGGGCGTCGCTCCGCGCGACG
>JANMXB010000132.1:0-8657 GCA_031380765.1 Pseudomonadota bacterium
GGTGTTCGTGGTGAAAGCCGACTCGCCAGCCAATTCGATGAAGCGAGTGTGCAGGCCGAATTCACGCGCTTTCCAGGTGAGATAAAAGGGATCGATGGGGATGCAATGTCCTCCCAGGCCGGGGCCCGGCCAGTAGGGTACGAAGCCGAAAGGCTTGGTCGCGGCCGCGCGGATTACTTCATAGATGTCGATATCCATCCGATCGCATATGATTTTCATTTCGTTGACGAGGCCGATATTCACCGCGCGATGAATGTTTTCGAGGAGTTTCGTCATTTCCGCGACCCGTGTCGAGCTGACAGGGACGACCTTGTCGATGACCTGGCCATAAAGGGCCAGCCCGGCTTCGAGGCAGGCAGCCGTAACGCCGCCGCAAATTTTTGGAATGGTCCGGGTGCCGTAGTCCGGATTCCCCGGATCTTCGCGTTCCGGCGAAAAGCACAGGAAAATGTCCCGTCCCACCTTCAAGTTGCGGGACTCGATGCGTGGCTTGAGCTCCTCTTCGGTCGTGCCGGGGTAGGTGGTGCTTTCCAGGCACACGACCTGCCCGGCGCGAAGATGGGGCACGAGCGAATCCGTGGTGCCTGTCACGAATGAAAGATCGGGCTCCCGGTGGCGATTGAGCGGTGTAGGCACGCAAATCAGAATTGCGTCGGCATCGGCAGCGCGGGCGAAATCAACGGTGGCCTCAAAGCCTTTATTGCGCGCTTCGGATATCGAGGCGGCGGAGATGTGTTCGATGTAACTCTGGCCCCCTTGGAGCCTAGCAACCTTGGCTTTGTCCGTGTCGATCCCGATGACCCGGTAGCCGACTTCGGCGAATCGCAGCAGAAGAGGCAATCCCACATAGCCCAAACCTACAATGCTTATGACGGCAGTGCGATCGTTCAACTTTGCAAGCAAGTTGTTCTTGATCATGTAAGAGAATGCTCAAAGGCGGAAAAAATTGCGATTGTAGTGGATTAAATCATTCATCGTGCCGGGATCAGGCGAAGAGTGGTGTGGCTTGCCGATTCGATGCGTTGGCGGTCGGTAATCATCGGTATGTATGCGCCACTGGCCCATGCTTCGGTGAAGGCCCTGTAGTGCGGCGAAATCCGGTTGCCCGACTGGCCGCCCGAGTGGATGAAGAGCGATTTCTCCGGGTCGGACAGGTCGTAGATCGCGCGCAGGCTCGGGGCATGCCGATTCGCGAACGGCGTGGCTTCGTCGTTGATGTAATGCTGACCCACATTCACGGTGTACGAATCGCCGGCTGAAGGCACGCTGATGTCGAACAGGCGCGCCAGAAGTGGCTGGCGGCCGAACGGCCGGTGCTCGTGCCGCGCCTGGTGCGCCGCGCCCCAGCGCCAGTCACTCATTGCGGTGCCGTAGCGCTTTTGCAGGTCGGCAATCGCGGCCTCGAGGGACAGTGCGAGTTGTTCGGCACAGGATTCGACGCCCGGCGTTCGCACGTCATCGCACCAGCGGGACTGTCCGCCGCTGTCGGCGAGCACGTTGATGATGAACTGCGCCCTCATGGCCCAGTTCGGCTGGAATGCGTCGCCGAGCTCATCGGCGTAAATGCGCCTGGCCAGTTCGCGCCACCAGGCCGCAACGATGAGAGGCTCGGAGCGATCTTTGCGCATTTCGCCATTCCAGTTGCGCAGCAACCCAATCGCCTGGCGCGCACCATCGCTGCGCGGGACGGTCGCAAGCAGATACGGCATCGCCTCGCGCATCGCCTCCGACAGTACGTCGGCGTGCATGCGCGCAAAGCTGGCAACGTCGTGTTTGGGTGTCGCATCGATCAGCGCGCCGATCCTGGCGGAACGATAGGGCGGCTGCCATTCGCTGGTGATGAAAGGCTTGTAGCCTGGCGCGGCGATCTTGTCGTTCGCGGTCCACAGTCGCCCGCTGGAAGGGTTGTAGTTCTGCGGGAGATCTTCGAAAGGGACGTACCCGACCCAGTCATATTTGGCATCCCATCCCGGCGCCGGCGCGAGGCCCTTGAGGTCGTTTTGCGGTTTGCGGACCGGAACCCGGCCGGCGGCGATATAGCCGATGTTGCCGTCCACGTCGGCGTAGAGCATGTTCTGCTGCGGAGCGCTGAACTTGCGCGCCGCGGCGAGGAAATCCTGCCAGTTCGCCGCCCGCCCCAGCTCGATCGAGGACTGGATGGTGAGGTCGTCTTCCGCAAGCGCGGTCCAGGCGAATGCAATAGCGTAGCCGCGCGGCGTAACGTCCAGGGCTGACTTCGCGATGTCCGAAATGATCGGGCCGTGGCGGGAAATGCGTATTTCCAGCGGCACGTCTTCTGCGCCCTTGACCTTGATGGTTTCCCTGATCACCCTGAATGGAGCAGAGCCCAACGGCGTGATGTAGCCGCCCGCGGCGTCGAGCCTTTCGAGATAGAGGTCCTGAACGTCGGGCCCCGTGTTGGTGTAGGCCCATGCCATGCGGTCGTTGCGCCCGAGCGTTACCACGGGCACGCCAGGCAGGGTCGCGCCAATGATGTTCAAGCCGGCAACGTGGAGATGCGCGAAGTACCAGACCGCGGGCGCCGTGAGCCCGAGGTGGGGATCGTTGGCAAGCAGCGGCTTGCCGCTCGCGCTGCGGCTGCCCGCGACCACCCAGTTGTTCGACCCTGCGCCCTCGGGCAATTCGGGCGGCGCCATGGCGAGCAAGCGATCGATGTCGGCGCCTGCAAGCCGGATCGCTTCTTTCTCGAGTCCGCCGTAGATCTCCCGCAGGTCGGCAATCGGCAGCGGTGCGTCGCCGGGATAGGGGGGGAGAAACTCCTGAATGCGGGCGAGCGGCAGAGTCTTCGACAGCCGCATCCGCAGCAATTCGTTACGCCAGTTTCCGCCGAGGTCCCAGGCCATCATTTTTACCCAGACGATGGAGTCGACAGGCGACCAGGGCTCCGGACGCGCTCCGGTAATGAGGAATTCCACGGGCAGGACCGGATCCGCGGCCAGGAAAGCGTTTACGCCCGCGGCATAGGCCGTAAGCAAACGCTGCGCTTGCGGGTCGAGGCGCGCCCAATTGGCTTCGGCCGACCGCCGCACCCCGAGAGTGCGCAGGAACCGATCGGTATCGAGCGCTCCCGGCCCGAGGATTTCGGCCAGTCGCCCCGAGCCTATCCGCCGATTCATCTCCATCTGCCACAGGCGGTCCTGGGCATGGACAAAACCCAGGGCCTGCGCAGCGTCAGCCTGGCTCGCAGCGAAGATATGAGGAATGCCGTACCCATCGCGTACGACGTCGACGGGCGCACCCAGGCCGGGTGCCGCGACTTGCCCTTCAACCTGCGGCAGCGAGCGCCATAGATATGCGTACCCGGCGCCCAGCGCCAGGACCAGAACCATCAGAATCGCCGCGAGCACGCGCAGAAACCATCGCATGCTGTTCAGCATACCGTCTGTAGGCGCGCACTGACGCGAACCTGGCCTGCTTGCCGGATGCGGCGGTGCGGCAAAGCTGGTATAACGTAGTTGTCACATTCAAGGGGAACCCTTTGCTTTATAGCCTCTTCGAAGCCCAGCACGCGGCACTGGCGCCGATGCGCCTGATGGCGGAACTTTCGCGCGGGTGGTTCGGCCATCCCTTCAGCCCTTTTTCGCACAGCCCCCTCGCCAAGGAGATCACCGCCGGAAGCGACCTGTTCCTGCGCGTCACCAACCGCTACGAAAAGCCCGCGTGGGGCCTGCATTCCACGGTGATCGGCGGCCGCGAAGTGCCGGTGGAAATCGAAGTGGCGCTGGACAAGCCTTTCTGCAAGCTGATCCATTTCAAGCGCACGGCCGGCGGCCGCGGCGAGCCGAAGATTCTGGTTGTCGCGCCGCTCTCGGGCCACCATGCCACGCTTCTGCGCGACACGGTCCGCACGCTTCTGCCGGAAAACGACGTCTACGTCACCGACTGGGTGGACGCCCGCATGGTGCCGCTCGATGCCGGGCCTTTCCATCTGGACGACTACGTCGATTACGTGCGTGAGTTCATCCGTCTTCTGTCGCCGGATCTGAACGTGATTTCGGTTTGCCAGCCCACGGTGCCGGTGCTTGCGGCCATGGCGTTGATGGCGACGGACGGGGAAGCCGGCCTGCCGAAAACCATGATCATGATGGGCGGCCCGATCGACGCGAGAAAAAGCCCCACCTCGGTCAACAACCTCGCCACCAAGCGGCCGTACTCGTGGTTCGAGCAGACCCTGATCCATCGCGTCCCGATGAAGTATCCGGGTGCCATGCGCCGGGTTTATCCCAGTTTTCTGCAGCACCTTGGATTCGTGGCGATGAATCCCGACCGCCACGTGCACGCGCATTGGGACTACTACAACCACTTGGTCAGGAACGACGGCGATTCCGCCGATTCGCACCGGCGCTTCTATAACGAGTACAACGCGGTGCTCGACATGCCTGCGGAGTATTACCTCGACACTATCAAGCGAGTCTTCCAGGAATTCCAGCTGCCCAAGGGCCGCATGTTCGTGCGCGAGCAGTGGGTGCGTCCCGACAAGATCACCAAAACGGCGCTGTTCACGATCGAGGGCGAGCACGACGACATTTCAGGCAACGGCCAGACCGAAGCGGCGCACGGCCTGTGCAAGGGTATTCCCGCCGCAAATCGCGAGCATTTCCTGGCGCCGGACGTCGGCCACTACGGGATTTTCTCGGGCCGGCGCTATCGCGAGATCATCTACCCGCGCATGCGCGAGTTCATTCGCAAGCACGCCTGACGCGCCGGCTTTTCTAGCGAGGCTGCAGTTGCGCGATCGTCTGGTCGATCGCCCCGAATACCGAGCGGCCTTCCGCGTCCAGCATCTCGATCTTCACGCGGTCGCCGAACTTGAGGAACGGCGTCTTCGGTTCTCCATCGGCAATGATCTCCTCGGCCCGCCGCTCGAAGAGGCAGCCGGCGCCCGTGGCGCGGTCGCGATTGGAGACCGTCCCCGAGCCGATGATCGTGCCCGCCCCCAGCGGGCGCGTCTTCGCGGCATGGGCGATGAGACGGGGAAAATCGAACTGCATGTCCTTGCCTGCGTTCGGCTGGCCGAGCAACTCGCCGTTTACCCAGGCGCCGCACTGCAGGTGAACCCGCCGGCCGTCCCAGGCTTCTCCGAGCTCATCCGGCGTGACCGCAACGGGGGATAGCGACGAAGGAGGCTTCGACTGGAAAAAGCCGAAGCCCTTGCCGAGTTCCGCCGGGATCAGGTTTCTCAGGCTCACGTCGTTCATCAGCACGATCAGGCGGATTTGCTGGCCGGCCTTGTCGCGCTCGATTCCCATGGGCACATCACCGGTAATGACGGCGATTTCCATTTCAAGGTCGATTCCGTGGTCCTCGCTCACCGCGACGATGTCATCGCCGGGGCCGAGGAGCGGATCGGAGCATCCCTGGTATATCAGCGGCTCTTTCTTCCACCAGGCCGGCAGATCCTGTCCGCGCGATTTGCGGATCAGTTCGGCATGGATAAGAAAGCTGGAGGCGTCGGCAAACTGGTGAGCGCGCGGCAAGGGCGCCATCAGCAGTTTCGTGTCGAGCTCGAATATGCGCGTCGACTGGCCGGCGTTGACCTCGTTGTACAGCTGCTCCAGCTGCGGGGCGCAATAGTCCCAGTCGTCCAGCGCGGATTGCAGCGTAGGCGCGATGTGATCGGCTTTCAGCGCATGCTTGAGATCGCGCGAGACTACAGCGAGACAGCCATCGCGCGTGCTGTCTTTGAGGGTGGCGAGTTTCATGGGTGGGGGACGATGGAAGGCGCGAATTATCTCAGACCTATGTACCGGGCCGCGTTGCGCAAGCCGCTCGTCACCATCCCAAATATGACCTGTTTATAGTGCTATAATTAGTGCTCAAAAATCATACCGGAGGCCACCCATGGCAAACGTGATCCTGGCGGAAACGACCGCAAGCGTTTCCGAGTTGAAGAAAAATCCGATGGGCACTGTAGCCGCCGGCGAAGGTTTTCCGGTGGCGATCCTCAACCATAACGAACCGGCTTTCTACTGTATCCCGGCGAAAGCGTACGAGGCGCTCATGGACAAGCTGGAAGACATCGAGCTTAACGCGATCGCCGACGCCCGCAAGGACCAGGCTGAAATCGAAGTTAAGCTCGATGAGCTATAGCCTCAAGTTCAAAGAGGAGGCATTAAAGGAATGGCGCAAGTTGGACGGCAACCTGCGCGTCCAGTTCAAGAAGAAGTTGGCAGAGCGCTTGCAGAATCCGCGTGTGCCGGCTGCAAAATTGTCCGGGCAGAAAGACCGATTCAAAATAAAACTCCGGCACGTTGGCTATCGCCTGGTCTACGAAGTGCGCGACACCGAACTAGTCGTAGTGGTCGTTGCAATCGGCAAGCATGAACGCAACGCGGTCTACAAAGCGGCCGCGAAGCGATAATTGAGCGCGGCTCCCGGTAAAGCGTCTTTCTCAGTAAGAAACCGCCGGCAGCAGCGTGCCGGAAGCTTCGCCAAAACCGATCGTCGCGTAGCCTTCGCGCGCGCACCGGCCGCGCTCGATCACCTCGTCTCCGTCGGCAATAAACGCGCGCGTCTCGCCGGTAGGCAGCATTACCGGGTTGGCGCCGCGCTGGGTCAGCTCGAGCATCGAGCCGACGCTTTCCGGGGTGTCGCCCGACAAAGTGCCCGTACCGAGCAGGTCGCCTGGCAGCAGGTTGCATCCGTTGGAAGAGTGGTGCGCGACCATCTGCGCAAGCGTCCAGTAGGCGTCGCGGTAGTTGCCGTGGGACAGGCGAACAGGTTTTTCTCCCGCCGCGCGCATCTTTGCGCTGCGCAGGTACATCTCCACCTCTATCGAATAGCCGCCGTGCTTCTGGTCTGCCGCGTCGGTCAGATAGGGCAGGGGCGCTGGATCCCCCGCCGGTCGCTTGAAGGCGGCGGTTCGATAGGGCTCGAGCGCGTCCATCGTTACGATCCAGGGCGAGATCGTCGTGGCAAAACTCTTCGCGAGGAAAGGCCCGAGAGGCTGGTACTCCCAGGCCTGGATGTCGCGCGCAGACCAGTCGTTGAGCAGCACGGCGCCGAATACATGGTCCGCGGCCCCGCCGATCTTGATCGCTTTGCCGTACTCGTTGCCGGTGCCGATGAAGAAGCCCAGTTCGGTTTCGTAGTCGAGATTCTTGCAGGGCCCGAAAACGGGTGTTTCCGACGCCGGCGGCTTGAGCTGGCCGTTCGGGCGGATCACCGGGACGCCGCTCGCCACGATTGAGGACGCGCGTCCGTGGTATCCGATCGGCACCCATTTGTAATTCGGCAGCAGCGGATTGTCCGGACGAAAGAATTTTCCGACATTCGTGGCATGAAACACGGAGGTGTAGAAATCGGTGTAGTCGCCGATGCGTGCGGGAACGAGCAACTCCGCTTGCGACGACGCGATCAGACATGAATGGACTTTCGTTTTGCGGTCCTCCCAACCGGCTTCGGCACACAGGGCGCGTGAGAGCGCCAGGCGCAACGCCTTCCAATGCGCTCGACCGAGTGACATCAGCCGATTGAGGGTCGCATCGCCACACGCCGCCGCCGCGTCCGCAGCCAGGCTCTTGAAGCCGAGTGCCTTTGACGCGGCTGCCACATCAAGGACCTGGTCGCCGATCGCGACTCCGCCTCGGGAGGGAGCGCCTTTTGGGGCGAACACGCCAAACGGCAGATTCTGAACAGGGAAGTCGCAACCCGGTGCGTTTGCGGATTCTACCCAGCTGCGTCTTTGCGGGTCGTGGGTTTCGTCTAGGGGCATCGGCTACTTTGCGTTGAAATGTTTCTTGAATCCCGCCCACGCGGCGTCGTAGTTTTTTTGCAGTTGCGCGCATTCCATCGCGAAGCGGGTGGGCCGGAAAACGTAGCGCGACTCGAACATGAATGCCAGGGTTCCCTCGATCTTGTGGGGCTTGAGTTCAGCTTTGGAGGCGTTCTCGAACGTGGTCACATCCGGTCCGTGTGCAGTCATCGAATTGTGCAACGATATCCCGCCGGGCAGGAATCCTTCGGCCTTGGCATCGTAGACGCCGTGGACCAGTCCCATCAGCTCGCTCATGTAATTGCGATGGAACCACGGCGGGCGGAAAGTGTCTTCGCCCACCAGCCAGCGCGGCGGGAAGATCACGAAATCGACGTTGGCCACGCCCGGCTGGCCCGAGGGCGAGGTCATGACCGTGAAAATCGACGGGTCGCAGTGGTCGAAGCTCACAGTGTTGAGGGTCATGAACCGCGAAAGGTCGTACTTGCAGGCGGTGCAGTTGCCATGCCAGGCCACCGTGTCCAGCGGCGAGTGGGACCATTCGGCGCTCCACAATCCGCCCATGAATTTGGTGACCACTTCGGTCTTGCCCTTGTCTTCCCACGCGGCCACGGGCGCGAGGAAATCACGCGCATTGGCGAGGCCATTTGAGCCGATGGGCCCGAGTTCCGGCAAGCGCAACTGCGCGCCGTAGTTCTCGCAGACATAGCCGCGCGCCGTGCCGGAGAGCAACCCGACTTTGAATTTCATGCCGCGCGGGATCACGCAGATCTCCCCCGGTGCGACTGAGAGGCGGCCGGTCTCTGCGAAGACAAGAAGCTCGCCCTGCTGCGGCACCAGCATCATTTCGCCGTCGGCGTTGACGAAGCAGCGGTCCGCCATGGAGCGGTTCGCACGGTAGACGTGCACCGCAATACCTGTT
>JANMXB010000148.1:0-4904 GCA_031380765.1 Pseudomonadota bacterium
GCAGCACTTACGTAAAAATTTCGGTTAGCGGCGGACCCCGGGCGGATTATTCCGGCTTCATACCGCTTGCCAGGGCGCTGCTGGCGGCAAATCCGGACCGCTGCGTCTGGGGCACGAACTGGCCCCATCCCAACTCCACGACACCGCCCGGTCGCAGGCCAACCGACCTGACGCCGGTCTTCCAGGTCGACGACGGCCTCGTCCTCAACCAGCTGCCCATCTGGGCGCCAGACGCAGCGCTGCGCAAAAAAATCCTGGTGGACAACCCGGCGACGTTGTATCGGTTTTGAGGGAAGGCGAAGACTATCCCTGACGGAGCAGCCCCCGCACAAGGCCGACCGCCTCTTCGATGCTCAGGTGATCGGTGTTGATCACCAGGTCGTAGTGCGTGGCGTCTTCGTAGTCGAGCTTGTAGAACCGCTGGAAAAAATCCGCCCGACTGGCATCGGACTCTTCGACCATTTTTCGCGCGTTTGACTTGCCGTTGCCCCCGGCGGCCAGGCGCGCCGTCCGCGTGGCCGGGGAAGCGGTGACGAGAACGCGCAGGACGCCCGGCGCATCGCCAAGCGCAATCGCCGCGCCGTGCGCGACGATCACCGCATTTCCGGCGGCGGCCGTCTGGTGGATAACATCGACGATGAGCTTCTCGTAACCGGGAACCTCGCTGAGGGTTGAGGTCGCGGCTACGCCCGCGCCGACACCCGTGTGCGCAAAGCTCTCGAAAATGCGCTCGATGAGCCCTTTGCGCATTTCAATGCGCGCCATTTCTTCCGCGGTGACCCCCGCGAGAACCGCGGCCCGGTCGATAATCTCGTCGTCCACATAGCGCAGGCCGAATTCGCCGGCGAGCTGCCTGCCGATCGCCTCGCCGCCCGCGCTGAGGGTTCGTGCGATGGTAACGACTCTGTATCCCATGATGCGGCGCAGTTTACGCCAGCACGGTTGCCGGCGTGACCCAATGATAATAATGTGGGCCTCCTGCTAACGGAGTTCATCATGGCGCCGACACTCGCCTCCCGCACTGCACTCGTCACCGGCGCATCGCGCGGCATAGGCAAGGCGATCGCAATCGCCCTGGCCGAGGCGGGCGCCAGCGTCGCGGTCAACTATCGCGAACGCAAGGCCGAAGCCGAAGGAACCGTAAAAGCGATCGAAGCCCTGGGCGGAAAAGCGACCGCCTTTAAGGCCGACGTCTCGGATGCCCGAGCCGTCGCCGACCTGGTCCGGCATGTCGAATCGACGCTCGGCCCGATTGATATTCTCGTCAACAACGCCGGCATCGCAGTGACGCGCGGCATCGATGACCTGACTGAAGAGGACTTCGACTTCACCATTGCGACCAACCTGAAGTCGGCTTTTCTCTGCATGCGGGCAGTGGTGCCCGGAATGCGTTCGCGCAGCTGGGGCCGGATCATCAATATTTCTTCCGGCGCCGCGCGCGGGGCGGGCGTGGTCGGCGCCCACTACAACGCTTCAAAGGCGGGAATGGAAGGCCTCACGCGCGGCTACGCGGCGCGCCTCGCGAAGGAGGGCGTTACGGTAAACGCAGTTGCCCCTTCGCTGATCGAAACCGAAATGATGGCCGCGCGCCGCGAGGAGAACCGGGCGAAGATCCCGGTCGGAAGGCTTGGCACCGGCGCGGAAGTCGCCGCGGTGGTGGTAATGGTGGCAGGCAACGCCTATATGACAGGGCAGACAGTGCAAGTGAACGGCGGCCTTCATTTCAACTGACGCGCTCCGCTATCCGATGGCAGCAAATCGCCCGGAGACCCGCTCCCAGCCTGGACCTGTAACGAAAAGTGGCAGTAATCGGATTTCGTCAGGAGCCGTTGCCCGAGCCCACTTGTATGCCCCAGTGGCCCTCCTGACAGGTCACGATGTAGAGCGAAAAATAATGGCCGATCACCGAGTCGTCCTCGCGGCAGCGGGTGAAATTCACGGCGACATGCGCCTTGCCTTCGGTGGCAAACACGACGTCGGTCTTGTCCCATCGGGTGTGATGCCACCCATCGGGGCTGGTCGCCCGGTAGAAATGGCTGAAATCGTAGTCCGGGGGATTCTCGAAGCGCGCCAGGCTGCCTGTTGCGCCGATCCTAAGGTGCGGGAAATTGAAAGCGGCGCGGATCGACTCCGTGTCCCGCGCATTCAGCCCCGCGAGGTAGCGGTCCACGACGGCGAGCGCCTCCTGTGCTGCTTTGCTCATCTTTCTGCCTCCCGAATAGATGCAGGAATGACTCGGTGATACAGTGGGCCTGCCCAGCGAGGACACTTTGAAGCCAGCGGACCTTCCCCTGCAAGAGAAAGCTGCGCCGAGGCGAATTTACCGCGGCCGCCTGTTCCGCAAGTATTTCTTCTCGATCATCGCGCTGGTGTCCGGTGTGCTGCTGCTCTCCGGCGGCCTCAGCCTGTACTTTTCCTACCAGGAGAACAAGTCCGCGCTGGCGAGCCTGCAGCACGAGAAGGCCGTCGCCGCGGCTTCGCGCATCGAGCAGTTCATCAGGCAGATCGAGCAGCAGCTCGGTTTCGCCGCCCTGCCCCAGCTCGGCGCCGACGGCGTGGAGCAGCGGCGGATCGAATTCCTCAAACTGCTGCGCCAGGTGCCCGCGGTGACCGACATCACGCAGATCAGTCCCGCCGGCCAGGAAGTGCTCTCGGTGTCGCGCCTGGCCATGGACGTGGCCGGATCGTCGAAGGACCGCTCGAAGGATCCCGCGTTCCTCGGCGCAAAGCCCGGCCAGACGTGGTTCGGCCCGGTCTATTTCAGGAAGGAGACGGAGCCCTACATGGCGATCGCGCTGCGCTCCGGCGGCGCGGCCGGCGCTGTCACGGTCGCCGAAGTCAACCTCAAGTTCATCTGGGATGTGGTCACGCGCATCAAGATCGGGGTCAAGGGCAAGGCGTATGTGGTCGACGGCACCGGGCACCTCGTCGCGGACCCGGACATCGGCCTCGTATTGCGCAAGACCGACTATTCGCAGCTCGCTCACGTAAAGGCGGCGCTGGCCGGACCGGCCGCGGACGAGGCGCCGGCGCGCCTCGCGCGCGACCTCGCGGGCAAGGAAGTCCTGACCGCTTTTGCGGGCGTCGAGCCGCTGGGCTGGAAAGTGTTCGTGGAGCAGCCGGTGTCCGAGGTGTATGCGACGCTCAATTCCGCGATCGTGCGCACCGGGCTGCTGATCCTGGCGGGCCTGCTGTTCTCGGCGCTGACCGCCTGGTGGCTCGCGCGCGGGATGGTGCGGCCGATCCGCACCCTGCAGGAAGGCGCGCAGCATATCGGCGAGGGGGAGCTCGACCAGCAGATCGATATCCGCACCGGCGACGAACTCGAGGCGCTGGCCGGCCAGTTCAACCGCATGACGGCCCAGTTGCGCGAGTCGTACGCGGGGCTGGAAAGGAAAGTCGAGGAGCGCACCCGCGAGATCAACGAGGCGCTGCGCCAGCAAACCGCGACGGCCGAGGTGCTCAAGGCGATCTCCCGCTCCACCATGGACCTCGACGCGGTGCTGCAGATCCTGATGGACAACGCGACGCGCCTTTGCAACGCCGTGAACGGGGTCATGCTGCGGCCGGACGCGGACGGCAACTTCGTGCCGACCGTGGCGCATGGTTACCCGGAGGGGTCACCGGTGCTGGCCGAACTGCACCGCAATCCGTTGCGACCAGGGACGGGTTCGGCCACCGGGCGGGCTCTGCTGGAGAAGCGCACGATCCATATCGAGGACGTGCTTGCCGAGGCGGGCTACGAGCGCCACGACACGGCGCGGCTGGGTGCCTACCGCACGTTGCTGGCAGTGCCGATGCTGCGCGGCAACGAGCCGATCGGGGTGATCTCCATGTCGCGCGGCGCGCAGGTGGAGCCCTTCACCGCCAAGCAGCTCGAACTGGTGACCACCTTCGCCGACCAGGCGGTGATCGCGATCGAGAACGTGAGGTTGTTCAACGAAATCCAGGATAAAAGCCGCCAGCTCGAAGTCGCCGGCAAGCACAAGTCCGAATTCCTCGCAAACATGTCCCACGAGCTGCGCACGCCGCTCAACGCGATCATCGGATTCTCGGAGGTGCTGATCGAGAAGATGTTCGGCGAGCTGAATGCCAAGCAGGAGGACTACCTCAAGGATATCTACACTTCGGGCAAGCACCTGCTCTCGCTCATCAACGACATCCTCGACCTGTCCAAGATCGAAGCCGGGCGCATGGATCTCGAGCCTTCGGGCTTCGACGTGCCGAACGCGCTTGCCAACGCGCTTACGCTCATCCGCGAGCGCGCGACGCGGCACAACATCGCGCTGGACCTCCAGGTCGATCCGCAGATGGGCGAGATCCGCGCCGACGAGCGCAAGTTCAAGCAGATCCTGCTGAACCTGCTGTCCAACGCGGTCAAGTTCACGCCGGACGGCGGGCGCGTCGAGCTGCGCGCGAAGAAGGCGGGCGGAACGCTCGAGGTCTGCGTGCACGATACGGGCATCGGTATCGCTCCGGAAGACCAGCAGGCCGTGTTCGAGGAGTTCCGCCAGGTCGGACGGCACTACACCAACAAGAATGAGGGCACCGGCCTGGGTTTGGCCCTCACGAAGCGGTTTGTAGAGCTGCACGGCGGGCGCCTGTGGCTCGCAAGCGAACCGGGCAAGGGTTCCACGTTTTCTTTCACCATACCGAGCCAGCCATGAGCCTAGTCCTGATCGTCGAAGACAACGAAAAGAACATGAAGCTGGTGCGCGACATCCTTCAGGCGAAGGGCTTCGAGACGATGGAGGCTGTCAACGCCGAGGACGGCATCAAGCTTGCGCTCGAACGAACTCCGGACCTCGTGCTCATGGACATCCAGTTGCCGGGAATGAACGGCATGGAGGCGCTCAAGGTGCTGCGGGCGGAACCTTCCACGGCGAAAGTGCCTGTGGTGGCGA
>JANMXB010000174.1:0-2132 GCA_031380765.1 Pseudomonadota bacterium
GATCCGCATTGTCGTCACCTTCGCCGCCGGCGGCGGGCCGGACATCATGGCGCGCATCGTCGCGCAGAAGCTCACGGCCAACATCGGGCAAGCGGTGATCGTCGACAACCGCGCCGGCGCGACCGGCATCATCGGGGCCGACATCGTTGCCCATTCGCCCCCCGACGGCTACACGATTCTGCTCGGCACGCCGGCCCCGCTGTCGATCGCCGGCGGGTCCGGCCGCAAGCTCAACTACGACCCGATCAGGGATTTCGCCTGGGTCACGCAGGGCGTGCTGCTCACGCCGATCATGGTCGTGGCGCCGAATGCGCCATACAAGACCGTGGCCGACCTGATCGCCGTAGCGAAAACCAAGCCCGGCGCGCTAACGTACGCGTCCGCCGGAATCGGCAACTCGCAGCACCTGGCCGGCGAGCTCTTCAAGCAAATGGCGGGCATCGACACACTCCACGTCCCGTATCAGGGCGGCGTGACGGCCATGGCCGCCATCGTGGCCGGCCAGACGGACTATTTTTTCTCCGATCCCTCCGCCCTGCCCCAGGTCAAGTCGGGCAAGCTGCGCGCGCTCGCCGTGTCCACGCTCAAGCGCTCGACGCAGCTTCCCGATACGCCAACGGTTTCCGAATCGGGCTTGCCTGGTTACGAGTATTCCAACTGGTACGGCTTCCTGGTGCCGGCAAAGACGCCGCAGCCGATCGTGCAGCGCCTGTTCAAGGAGCTGACCGCCGTGCTGCACGCGCCCGACGTGCGCGAACGGCTGGTCGCGGCCGGCATGGATCCCGCGCCATCCTCCTCGCCTGACGAAATGCAGGGATTCCTGCAGAAGGACCAGGAGAAATGGGCGCGCGTGGTCAGGTTCGCCAAGATCACTTTCGACTGAGGCAAACACGATGACATTTTCGATCCTCGGCCACTGCCAGCGCACCGGCAAGGCCGGCTTCTGCCAGGCCACTAGCACGCCGGCGGTAGGCTGGCGCATCACCGACATCGTGCCCGGGCGCGGCATCGTGACGATCCAGGCGCACGGCGATTACCGCCGGTTGCAGGTCGCCAAGAAACTCATCGAGTTCGGCCACTCGCCCGAAAAGGTGGTGAAAGAACTCTGCGAAGGCGACAAGTACTTCGAATACCGCCAGTTCGCGGTGATGGACTACTACGGCAACATCGCCGTGCGCACCGGGAGCAAGTGCCGCGCCTGGGCCGGGGAAGTGGTCGGCGCGGACCATGTGGCCACGGGCAACGTACTGGTCGGGCCGCAGGTGGTGCGGGCGATGTCCGACGCTTTCAAGGCCAGCGAAAAGGAAGAACTCGAAGAGCGCTTCATGATTGCCCTCGAGGCGGGACGCAATGCAGGCGGCCAGGAGGAAGGCCAGACTTCGGCCGCCATCGTCGTCTTCGGCAGGCACGAATTCCCTCTCGTGAACCTGCGCGTCGACGTGAGCGCGGAGCCAGTGGCGGAACTGCGCCGGAACCTCGACTGGTTCAAGCCGCTGATCCCCTACTACGAGAAGCGCACGCTCGACCCCGGCTCGGTCGAACCGAAGAAAGCGTACCTCGAGAAGCTCGGCCTCAAGGCCAACCCATACAGGTAAGCATCCATGACCTTCACCATCGTCGCCCGCGAGGCGAAAACCGGCCTGCTCGGCATTGCGCAGTCGACCAATCCTCTTTCAGTCGGCGGACGCTGCCCCTTCATCCGCGCCAACGTCGGAGCGGTCAGCACGCAGGCCTATACGGATCCGGGCCTGGGACCGCTGGCGATCGAGCTGCTCGCGCTCGGGTACGCGCCGGAAAAAGTCATGCAGGAGCTCGCTGAAACCGACGCCCATTTCCACTATCGCCAGATCGGCATCGTCGATCGACACGGACGCACCGCAGTGCACTCTGGATCGGAGTGCAAGACCCACACCAAAGCCATCACCGGCGAAAACTACATCGTGATGGGCAACATCCTGCTTACCGAAAAGGTGGTGCCCGAAATGGACCGCGCGTGGCGTGAATCGGAAGGAAAGCTGTTCGAGGACCGGCTCATGGCCGCGCTGTCCGCCGGGCACGCGCAAGGTGGCGACGCCGGCGGCCATCGCTCCGCATGCCTCCTCGTCTATGACTTCGAAGCTTATGCGCGTACC
>JANMXB010000190.1:0-2812 GCA_031380765.1 Pseudomonadota bacterium
GGGACATTGAGCGATCCGAATTGAGAACAGGCATTAGCTCAGCCGGTTTCTGATCCACGCGGGGCGGCGTCGGCAATCAAGTACCGCATAGACAAGCACCGTCTGACCTTCCACCTGGTAGTAAACGGCAAACGGAAAACGTTTCGACAGCAGTCGATGATATTTTTCGAAGTGTACTGAATGCATGCCAGCACTGATGACCAGCGAATCGATATCGGAGTAAAGAGAATCGAGGAAGTAGCTGCCTACGCCTTCGGCCTGCGTTTCATAAAACTTATACCCTTCGATCAGGTCGCGGCTGGCCGTGCCGAGGATCCTGATCTTCACAAGACTTTGTTTCTGATATTCCTCTTGGCCGAGTCCCAGTCTTCGAACTGGTCATTGCCGCGTTCCTGCATCGACTGTCTTTCCGCCAGCACGTTTCCATGCCATCCCGGCGAGGAGATGGTGCCCGCTTTGTTGCACAGGTCGTCCCAAAGCGACTCCATTGCGCGGAGCTTTTCTTCCACGGACATTTTTTCGAGAGGCAAGTCAATCGGCATGTTTTCTCCTGTTCCTGTCACGCATGGCGTTTCCTCGCGTCATTTCAATATCATATCCCGATTCCCTCCCCCTACCGCACCAGCACCGTCGCCAGCCCCAGCAGCATCCCCATGCTCACGATATCCGTCGCGGTCGTTAGAAAAATGCTCGATGCCGTGGCCGGATCGGCGCCGAATCGTTTCAGCGTGAGCGGCACGACCGCGCCCGAGATGCCGCTGATCGTGCACGCGAGCGTCATCGCGAGGAACACCGCCACCGAGAGCATGAGCGCGTGCGGCGAGCCTTGCGCGAGCGCCGTGTAGTACATCGCGCCGCCCGCGACCACGCCGATGGGCGCGCCGTTCATCGCGCCGAGCAGCCCTTCCTTGGCTACCAGCCGCGGCCCGTCGCCCGGCTTGATCTCGCCCAGCGTCATGCCGCGCAGCGTCACCGCCAGCGCCTGGCAGCCCGTGTTGCCCGATTGTCCCGCCAGCACCGGCAGGAACGCCGCCAGGATCACCAGCCGGTCGATCGTGCCCTGGAAGTACGCCACCACGCCGCCGGCGAGGAACGCGGTGAGCAGGTTCAACTGCAGCCACGGGTGGCGGAACCTGAAGCTGCGGAACATCGGGGTCGAGATGCGCTCCTCTTTCTCGACGCCGACCATGCTGCCGGCCTGCGCGGTGATCTCGAACGCCTCGGCCTCGAAAATCGCCTGCCCGCGCGCGAGGCCGAGCAGCTTGTTGTGCGCGTCGGTCACCGGGTAGACCGGGTAGTGGCGCGAGAGGCTTTGCTTCATCGCCTCCTTGATCGGCGTGGCCGGCCTGAAGGCGAACACGTCGCGCAGCATGATTTCCGCGATAGTTTGCCCGCGCCCGGCAAACAGCAGGTCGCGCATCGTGATCACGCCCTCGACCCGTCCCTGCGAGTCCGTCACGTAGCCGTAGGTGATGAACGCGGTCTTGATGAGGGTGCGCAGCGTGGCGATCGCCTCCTCCACCGTCATGTCTTTTTTGAGCACCGCGTAGGCCGGCTCCATGAGGCGGCCGATCGTGTGGGGATCGAACTGCTGGTTGCGCTCCCACTGGCGCGCCACTTCCGGCGCGGCGGCCTTGAGGATCTGCGCGCGCTCTTCGGGGGGCAGCTCGGCGAGGATGTCCTGGGTGAAGGACGGGTTGAGCTCGATCAGCGCCTCGCACGCGAGCGCGGGCGGCGTGTTTTCGAGGAGCAGCGCGGCCTCGTTGGGAGGGTGGGCCTTGAGGTCGTCGACGAGCTGGCGGCGGGGGGTGGGGTCGTTCGGCTGGGGAATGGTCATGGGGCCTTTCGCAGGGATTACTTCTTCTTCGGCAGCCGGCGAGCCCAGGCCACAGCATCGGCGATGCCGCGCTCTTTCGGCTTGAGTTTGGCAAGCTCAGCTCCCGCGGTGACTCCACGCTCCTTTATCGCTGTGGCCTTGGCCGCCGTCTTCAGTTTCTCAAGCTCGCTTTTCGTGGCCACGGACTTGAGCTTGCCGCTCGCAAACGACCTGAGGATTTTCCGTTCGTAGGTATCAGTCTTCGCCATGGTGATTGCCTTGCTTCAATGAACTTGCCATTCCGCGAGCTCCTACGCGCCGGGCTCCTGGACACCTTCGATTCTCTGAATGAAAGGTTGAAGCAGCCGCCTTCCGTGAATGACCGCCGCAATCAGAATTCGCTCTGGCTCGACGCGATAGATGATGCGGTAGCTGTGAACGAATCGCTCGCGAATCGACGCGTCGCCAATTTCCGGGACAGTCCGTCCCTGCTCCGGGAAATCCAAAATCGTTTCTGCGGTCTCGACGATCTTCGACGCAACTGCTTTGGCGTACCAGGGCGAATCGCGTTCGATGTACGACGCTATGGCCTCGATGTCCTCAATGGCTTCCGGAGACCAGGCTAGGCCGCGAGCCATTTGCCGAGGCGGGCCTTGGCGTCATCATGGGAAATTGCGCCTTCCGTTTGCGCACGCTCGAGACCACGATTCACCTTTTCGAGAACGTAAAGGTGATACTGGATGTCCTCGTAAGTTGCGTCTTGCGGCAGTGCTTCGAGCATCGACTCGACTTCTGCTTTGGGGTTGCTCATGCGTTTCCTCCGGTACGGATATCAAATCGTACCATCGCAGGGCGCGCCCATTAGGGAGGGACGGGAAGTCCCGGAGCTGGAAAAGACCAGCGGCCCTGCGCGGGGGGGTGCGCAGGGCCGCTCGAGGGCCTGGTCACGCCCTTTTCGAAACTGTTTCGCTAGTGGCCCGCCGTGTCCACGTGGAA
>JANMXB010000198.1:0-6089 GCA_031380765.1 Pseudomonadota bacterium
ATCATATCCGGGGAAAAGAGATTTGCGATCTCCTTGAGCGCTTCGAACCCGCTCGTGCGGTCGCGGATGAAATACTCATTTGCGAGGCCTTCGTCGATGATCGCGTGGATCATCGCGTTCAGCAGCGCCACATCGGTATCCGCGTTGAACTGCAGGAAGTGCGCCGCGTGCCTGGCGAGCTCGGTGCGGCGCGGGTCGGCGACGATCAGCTTGACGCCGTTCTTCGCCGCGTTCTTCATCCAGGTCGCCGCCACCGGATGGTTCACCGTCGGGTTGGCGCCGATGATGAAGACCACTTCGGCATTCAGAACATCGCTGACCTGGTTGGAAACCGCCCCGGAACCCACGCCCTCCAGCAGCGCCGCCACCGAAGAGGCATGGCACAGCCGCGTGCAATGGTCGACGTAGTTCGAGCCGAACCCGGTGCGCACCAGCTTCTGAAACAGGTAGGCTTCCTCGTTCGACCCCTTCGCTGAGCCGAAACCGGCAAGCGCATACCGGCCTTCGCCCTTGCCGCCGGCGTCGCGGATGTCACGCAAGCCTTTCGCGGCGGCCTCCAGCGCTTCTTCCCAGGTTGCTTCGCGAAACGCCTCGGACCAGTTGGCCGGATCGACGGTAAACGTGGCCGATTTCGGCATCCCGGGCTTTCTGATCAGCGGCTTGGTCAATCGCTGCGGATGATGCGCATAGTCGAATCCGTAGCGCCCTTTTACGCAGAGTCGTCCATGGTTCGCTGGGCCGTCGCGGCCGGTCACGAACTTGATGACGTTCTTTTCGACGTGATACGTGAGCTGGCAGCCGACACCGCTGAACGGGCACAGCGACCCGACCTTCTTGTCGATCTCGGCCAGGCCGGCCTCGCGCGCGGGCATCAGTGCGCCCGTGGGACAGGCCTGCACGCATTCGCCGCACGCGACACAGGTCGACGCGCCCATCGGATCGTCGAAGTCGAACACGATTTTCGAGTGCTCGCCACGGAACGCATAACCGATGACGTCGTTGACCTGCTCGTCGCGGCAGGCGCGCACGCACCGCGTGCACTGGATGCACGCGTCTAGGTTGACGGCGATGCCAGGGTGGGACACATCGGCGGAGGGTTGCGTACGGCCGGGAAACCTCGGCAACCCGACTTCGAGCTTGCTGGCCCACTGGTCGAGCTCGGAATCGAGCCGGTAGTCTTTTTCCGGCATGTCGGAGAGCAGCAGCTCGAGCACCATTTTCTGCGACAGTTTCGCGCGCTCGCTGTCGGTGGTGACTTCCATACCCTCCTTCGGGTAGCGGCAGCACGCAGGCGCTAGCACGCGCTCGCCCTTGATCTCCACCACGCAGGCGCGGCAGTTGCCGTCGGGGCGCATGCCGGGCATGTAGCAAAGGCGCGGGATCTCGACGCCGTTTCGCTCGGCGGTTTCGATGATCGTCTCGTCAGGCCGCCCGATTACGGTGCGGCCGTTGAGCTTGAACTCGATCGGCATGGTTGCCAGCTGCTGCGTGCTCACTCTTTCCATCACGCCACCTCTTGCGGGAAGAACTTCATCACGCTCAATACGGGATTCGGCGCCGCCTGCCCCAGGCCGCAGATCGAGGCGTCCATCATCGCCGCCGAGAGTTCCTGGAGAAGGGGTTGGTCCCACTTCGGCGCTTCCATGAGGGCGAGGGCCTTGGCCGTACCGACGCGGCACGGGGTGCACTGGCCGCACGATTCGTCCTTGAAGAATCGGATCAGGTTCTTCGCCGCGTCAGCAGCTTTGTCCCTGTGCGACAGGATCACCACAGCCGCGGACCCGATAAAGCTTCCGTAGGGCTGCAGCGTGTCGAAATCGAGCGGCACGTCCCCGAGGGACGCAGGCAGAATGCCGCCGGAGGCCCCGCCGGGCAGATAGGCGTAGAACTCGTGTCCATCGCGCATACCGCCGCAGAATTCCGCGATCAGTTCTTTCACGGTGATCCCCGCGGGCGCCAGGTGCACGCCGGGCTTTTTCACACGTCCCGATACCGAAAACGAGCGCAGGCCCTTGCGTCCGTTGCGCCCGTGCGAAGCAAACCAGGCCGCGCCCTGCTCGAAGATCTGGCGCACCCAGTACACCGTCTCCATGTTGTGCTCGAGCGTCGGATAGCCAAACAGCCCGACTTGCGCCACGTAAGGCGGCCGCAGCCGCGGCATGCCGCGCTTGCCTTCGATGGACTCGATCATCGCGGACTCTTCGCCGCAAATGTAAGCGCCCGCGCCGCGCCGCAGATGAATCGGCGGCAATGCGCAGGGCGCGCTCTTTTTGAGTTTGTCGAGTTCGCGCTTGAGCACCGCCCGGCAGCCGGCGTATTCGTCGCGCAGGTAAATCCAGATCTCGCCTACGCCCGCGGCCCACGCCGCGATCAGCATGCCCTCGAGGAATCGATGCGGATCGCGCTCGAGATAGTGGCGATCCTTGAAAGTGCCCGGTTCGCCCTCGTCGATGTTGACCGCCATGTTGCGCGGCCCGGGTTCGGCTGCCACGAGCCGCCACTTGCGCCCGGCCGGGAAACCCGCACCGCCCAGCCCGCGCAGGCCGGAATCCTCCATGACTTTGGTGACCGAGTCGCGCGTGTGCCTGCCCGCGAGGCAATCAGCGATCAGCGCGTAGCCCCCCGCCTTGCGATACGTCGCGTAGTCGATGTACCTCGGCTCCGGGCTCTTTGTAAGCCGCTCGTGCACATGGCGAGCGACCGCTTCGACTGTGGCCTCCAGCACCGGGTTCTGGCCTACGACCACGGCCGGCGCCGATTCGCAGCGGCCCACGCAGGGCGCGGCGATCACGCGTACATCCTTGCCAAGAAGTCCGGGAAGCTTACGCAGCAGGTTCCTTGCGCCGGCCATTTCGCAGGAAAGCGAATCGCAGACGCGCACGGTCAGCGATGGCGGAGCGGTTTCGCCCTCCTTCACGATGTCGAAGTGGTGGTAGAAGCTCGCAACCTCGTAGACTTCCGCCATGGCCATGCGCATTTCCTGCGCGAGCGCGGCGAGGTGCGCCGCCGACAGGTGGCCATAAACGTCCTGGATCTTGTGGAGATGCTCGATCAGCAGGTCCGGCCGGCGCGGTTCGCCGCCCAGCAGCTTGCGCACGACTTGCAGTGCCTCAGGGTCGACCCGGCGACCTTTTGGCAATCCCCTCCTGCGGCCCCGCCGTACTCCCGCAGAATCCGCCCCGGCCTGGCTCGGCCGCAGCGGCATCGTGTCGTCGGAACCACCCATCTTGCGCTGCCTCCTTGTCTGGATTTCATTATCCGGCAGCGCCCGTGCCGGAATCTTGACTGCGGTCAAGCACCCTGTTGTAGTTCCGCCATGTGCAGAGCCCTCCTCTATCTGGGCCAGCCGGTGCTTCTCGACAACCTGCTGTTTCAGCCTGATTCGGCGCTGGTGCGCCAAACCTACATGCCGAAGATGCTTCACATGCTGAACCTGGCAGGCTTCGGCATGCGCGCCTGGGACCCGGCGACGCCGGATCCGGAGCGGCCGTACTCGTATTACTCGCAATCGCTCCCGGTCTTCGACCGCAATCTCAAGGGACTGGCCGAGAAAATCCGCGCCGGCTGCGTCCTGGCGCACGTTCGAGGGGTAGCGTATAGCACTCGGGTCGAGATCTCGCTGCAGAACGTGCATCCGTTCCATTTTGCCGGCGTCCCGCTGGTACTGGCGCACAACGGAGACCTTGCGCGCTTTGCGGAGATGAAGCCCCTTCTTGCGCGCCAGGTGGATCCGGAATTCGCCGCCCAGGTGCACGGCACCACCGACAGCGAGTGGGTGTATGCGCTGGTGGTATCGCAGTTGCCGGACGCGCACCGGCGGCCCAGCGCCGACGAGCTCACCGGTGCGATCGAACGCACCCTCGCCATCCTGCGCGAGGCGCGGGAGCAGATCGGAATTTCGGTTTCCTCCTCCCTCAACCTGTTCATTGCCGACGGCAGCCAGCTCGCGGCGGTGCGCTATTGCTTCGACTTCGGCTGTTATCCCACCGACGACGCGGCGCGCGTGCATGAGGCCAACCTGTCTTATCTCAGCCTGTGGTACACCGCGGGGCGCGACTACGGTCTGCACGATGGCGAATGGAAGATGACTGGCGGCGTCGATAATGCCGACTCGGTACTCATTTCATCCGAACCCCTCACGCGCGACACTGCGGCCTGGGTGGAGGTGCCCGAATACGGCGTGATGCATGCGGTCCTGAAGAACGGCCGCCCCGTCGTCACGATGAAATACCTGGACTAGAGAGCTTCGAGGGCGGGTGCGCCGGAGCTGTTACGTCCTGCCCCGATCATTCGCCGGTTACCAATTGGCCGTGATAGGCGGCCGCGAGCGAAGCGCTTTCCGCTGACCTTGCGCTGGACCGGGTCTGCGTGATCAGGCGCATGAGGCGGCGGTTGGTCTGCGCAAGCGACGCAAGCAGGTTGCGATGGATCACGCGATGGATCTTGGTCGCAGTCGAGCCCGCCTTCATGTAAAGGGATTCGAAGTGCGTGCGGGGAATTTCAAGCAGCACAGACGGCTCCCGCGCGTAGCCGCACACGCCGTGCGGCAGGCCTTCCAGCATGCTCATGAATCCGAACAGCTGGCCCGGCCCGAGGACGGCGATCCGCCTTTCCATTGCTTGCCGCATTGCAACCATTTCGACGGCGCCCCGCACCACCACAAAGCACGCGCCCGCCTCCTGTCCCGTAAGGAATACCGCGGCCCCGCGCGCGAGCTCAACAAGTTTCCCGAGCTCGATCACCTCGTCAATCTCATTTGGGTCGAAACCTTCAAATACCGGGAGCCGCGGCAGGAATCCGCGCCAGTCGAAACTAGCGTGCCTTGACCTGGCAATCCCTTCGAGGGGGTCGCGTGCCGGATCCTCGCGACGGGCCGGGCGATCCTCTTCGGACGCACATTCGAGCACGCGCGCGTTCAGGTGCCGCAGCTTGTCGGCGAGGATAAGCGTGATTGCGTGCTGGATACGCAGCCCCGCCGGATTGCGTTGCGCAACCAGGGCGCGAAAGTCGTCGCGATCGACGAACCATCCGTCCACGTTCACGGTTGCGTTTACGGTCGCGGTGCATGCACCGCAGTCGAGCAGCGCCATTTCGCCGAATACGCTGCCCGCTCCGAGCTGCGCTACGGCAAGAAATTCACCCCCGGGCAGCATCACCACGGCTTCGGCCGAACCCTCGCGCAGCAGCCATGCCCCGCGTGCCGGCTCGCCATGGCGCACGAGCTGCGCTCCCTTCATGAACGACACCTGCCGCGCAACGGAGAGCAGCAGCTCGCGCGCTTCGGTGTCGAGGCGATCGAGAAATGGGCTGGACACATCGGAGGGCATGCCGCCACCTCAACCGGATTTCTGAACTTCTCTCTGTAATTCTCTAGTGCTGGTGCGACGTTAGTGCCAATACATTTTCCAGAACTGGCATTCCTACTTGAGGGTCCTGAGCAAGTTGTGGTGCGCGTACGACGGGGACACGGAGGGCCGCCGCGTCCGCGGCAACCGCCGAAGCGCTGTTTTCCACTTCCGCAACCCGGCTACTTCAGGACCGACTTGAGCGTCTTGCCCATTTCGCCCGGGTTGCGCGTCACCTTGATGCCGCACTCTTCCATCACCGCGAGCTTTTCCTGCGCGGTACCCTTGCCGCCGGAGATGATCGCGCCGGCGTGGCCCATGCGCTTTCCGGGCGGGGCGGTGAGACCGGCAATGAATCCGATGACCGGCTTTTTCATGTTCGCCCTGATCCAGCGGGCGCAGTCTTCCTCGTCCGAGCCACCGATCTCGCCGACCATGATCACGGCTTCGGTGGCGGGGTCGTCGTTGAACAGCTTCATTACGTCGATGTGCTTGAGGCCATTGACCGGATCGCCGCCGATTCCGACGCAGGACGATTGCCCGAGACCGAGCTCCATGAGCTGCCCCACGGCTTCGTAGGTGAGCGTGCCCGAGCGCGACACCACCCCGATCGGGCCTTTCTTGTGGATGTGGCCGGGCATGATGCCGATCTTGATTTCCTCGGGCGTGATCAGGCCCGGGCAGTTCGGCCCGATCAGCAGCGTCCTCTTGCCCAGCATTTTGTACTTGGTGCGGATCATGTCG
>JANMXB010000027.1:0-5583 GCA_031380765.1 Pseudomonadota bacterium
CGCACCACCGCCGCCGTGCGCGTCTCGACGCCGAGCTTCTCGTAGATGTGCTGCAGGTGCTTTTGCACCGTGCGCGGGCTCATGCCGAGAATTTCTCCGATGTCCTTGTCCGTTTTGCCCGCCGCCAGCCAGCTCAGCACCTCGCGCTCGCGCGCCGTCACCGGCAGCGCGGCAAAGCCGCGCGCATCGCGCCCGCGCATAAGCAGATTTCGATACAGCGCGGCGAGCGGCTCGCGCACCAGGTCGAGTCGCGCGCACTCGCGCTCGCTGAAGTCGCGCCGGCTTCGGTTCAGCACGAAGCTCACCAAGAGGCCGCGGTCCACGAACAGCGGCAGGGCGACCACGTGGTCGATGCCGATGCGGCGGTAGTACTCGTTGTAGAGCGCGCTCTTGCGGAACTCCGCGGACGAAAGCGAATCGGTGATGCGGTGCGCGCCGCCGCGCAGGTTGCCGGAGTGGAACTGCACCAGCGGATGCTCGACGAAGAAACGGTCGAAGATGGCGCGATCCTGGGCAGAAATCGCGCCGTCCGGATTGCCGACGACGCTGCGGCTGTTGCGCGCGAGGTCGCATACGGAAAGCGTCGTGAGTTCGGAGGCGACAAGCAGCGGCAAGTGCCGCGTGCCATGGCTGGCGAACGCCACCGCATCGGTCGCCGCCTCGGTCATCTCGCAGACCAGACGCCAGCCCTCGCGGTAGTCCCTGGTGGTCAACTGATGCATACGCAATCCTGCGCATTTGCGCCTTGCGAGCCAGATGTTACAAGCTTACTCTATGAGCTTCGACAATCTTCTATGCCTGCACGAGGACATCCCGCAAACTGCATGAAGGAGACGATGATGGCGATCGACCAGCAAAAACTCGACGCGTTCCTGGGTAAATTCGTCGGCGATCTCGGTGCCACGATTCACGCGGGAACCGTCGTGCTCGGCGAGCAGCTCGGCCTGTACAAGGCGCTGGCGAAAGCGCCGATGACCTCCGCCGAGCTTGCCGAGAAGACGAACACCAGCGAGCGCTACGTGCGCGAGTGGCTGGCCGCGCAGGCCGCCTCCGGGTACGCGATGTACGACCCGGCGACCTCGCGCTACAGCCTGTCCGAGGAGCAGGCATTCGCGCTCGCCGACGAAGGCAGCCCGGCGTATATCCCGGGCGCGTTCCAGCTCGCGCTCGGGGCGCTCAAGTCGGTTGCCAAGATCGCGCAGGTATTTCGCAGCGGACTGGGGTTCGGCTGGCACCAGCACCACGCGTGGCTGTTCGAGGGCACCGAAAAGTTCTTCCGCCCGGGCTACGCCGCGAACCTGACCGCGAGCTGGATCCCCGCGCTCGAAGGCGTGCAGGCGAAGCTCGGGCAGGGCGCGCGCGTCGCCGATGTCGGCTGCGGGCACGGCGCCTCGACGATCCTCATGGCGCAGTCCTATCCACGCTCTACGTTCATCGGCTTCGACTACCACGGCCCCTCGATTGAATGGGCGCGCAAGTCGGCCGCCGCCGCCGGCGTCGCCGGGCGCGTGAGCTTCGAGATCGCGCCGGCCAAGGAATTCCCCGGCCATGACTACGACCTGGTGACGATGTTCGACTGCCTGCACGACATGGGCGATCCCCTGGGGGCCTCGGCGCACGTGCTCAAGTCGCTGCGGCCCGACGGCACCTGGATGGTTGTGGAACCGTTCGCCAACGACCGGGTCGAGGACAACCTCAACCCGGTCGGCCGCGTGTTCTATTCCGCCTCGACGCTCGTCTGCACGCCCTGCTCCAAGGCGCAGGAGGTCGGCCTGGCGCTCGGCGCCCAGGCCGGCGAGGCCAAATTGCGCGAAGTGGTGACCGCGGCCGGATTCACGCGATTCCGGCGCGCCACGCAGACGCCTTTCAACCTTATTTTCGAAGCGCGTCCCTGAATCGGCTTTCTGCGGCCCTGACCTGCCATCTTGCCCTTACTCCGGCTTTACGCCGGCGGCTTTAATCACGCGCGCGTATTTCGGAATGCCGTCGCGGATCATGGCGGCGAGCTCCGCTGGCGTCCCGCTCAACGGTTCGGCGCCGGCCTTGTCAAGGGCCTCGCGCGTCTCGGGCGCTGCGATGAGCGTCACGAGCTCCTTGTTCAGGCGATCGATGACCGGTTGCGGCGTTCCGGCGGGCGCCATGATCGCGAGCCACAGCGACGCGTCGAACCCGGGGTACCCCGATTCGGCGACGGTCGGGACATCAGGCAGCGAAGGCGACCGCTTCGGCGTGCCGACCGCGAGCGCGCGCACGCGGCCCGATTTCGCATGCGGCAGCAGGGCCGGCAGGCTCCCGAACAGGATCTCGACCTGTCCTCCGACCACGGCGGTCCCTGCCGGGCCGTTTCCGCTATAGGGGATGTGCAGCATGAAGGTGCCGGTCGCGGCCTTGAGCATCTCCATTGCGAGATGGGTCGTCGAGCCTATGCCGGCCGAGGCGTAATTGAGCTTGCCCGGCTGCTGCTTGGCCAGGACAACCAGCTCCTTGAGGCTTTTGGCGTTCACTGCGGGGTTGACCACCAGCAGATAGGGCGACACGGCCATCAGGCCCACCGGTGCGAAATCCTTGACCGGGTCGTATTCGAGTTTCGCGTAAACGCCAGGTGCAACCACGTGCGTGCTGGTCGAGGCCACGGCCAGGCTGTAACCATCGGGCGCGGACTTGGCAACGGCGGCGGTGCCGATAGTGCCGCCGCCCCCGCCGCGGTTCTCGATGATGATCGATTGCCCGAGCCGCTCGGAAAGTTTCTGCGCCACGATCCGCGCCACGATGTCGGTGGAACCCCCGGGAGGGAACGGGACCATCATGCGGATCGGTTTCGACGGCCAGGCCTGCGCCATCGAGGCGCCTGATTGCAGCATCGGGGCCGCGCAAAGCGCCGCGACAAGAAATTTTTTTATCATCCCCGGGCCTTCCTCCTGTGCGCGGGAGGGTAAGCGGCGGCGGTGGTGCGGTCAATCAGGCTTTCTGCGCGCCCGGCCTGCCGTCTTCGACGACGAACGTGGCGAGCGTACTGCAGGCGGCGTCGCGCTTTGCCACGCTCTCCATGGCACGCAGGTCAACCACCATGCGTGCCTGCGAGGCTTCGATGCGGGTATAGCCGCGATACCGGCTGTCGGCGAATTTGATGTGGGGATTGTCGGGTCGCAGCTTGTCGACCGCGTCCTGCGGCCGCGCCTGCGAAGTGATCGACGTGCCGACGATCTCGCTCGCCACGGTTTCCGATGAGGGATTGTCGAAGTCGCGCTTGATGTCGTTCACGTAGAACATGTGCACGTCGCCGCCGATCACCACCGGATTGGCGACCTTGTTGGCGGCGATGAAATCGACCAGCCTGCCGCGCGCCGCAGGATAGCCGTCCCAGCCGTCGGTCCACGCCTGCCGTCCCGGTCCGGCTTTCTGGTCGAACTGGGCGAGCGTGGTTTGCTGCGCAAGCACGTTCCACTTCGTGCGCGAGGCCTTGAGCCCGGCTTCGAGCCAGCGCTCCTGCGTGGCACCCAGAATGGTCAGCTGCGGATCGGCGAGCGCCGTGCATTCGGCGGGGTCGACCACGTTAGAGCCGCCACGGCCGGGGCGCGCGCACACCTGCGGCGAACGGTATTGCCGGTCGTCCAGCACGTGAAAGCTGGCGAGGTTGCCGAAAGCCAGCCGCGTGTAGAGCCGGGCATGCGGCCCGAACGGCAGCATTTCGCGCCTGAGCGGCATGTGCTCGTAGTACGCCTTGTAGGCGGCGGCCCGGCGCGCGAGGAACCATTCCGGATGGTCGGCGTTCTCAGAGCGGTCGTTCGCGTAATCGTTTTCGACTTCGTGGTCGTCCCACGTGGAAATCCATGCACAGGCCGCATGGGCCGACTGCAGGTCGGGATCGGCCTTGTACAAGCCATAGCGCGCCCGGTAGTCGTCGAGCGTGTGCGGCTCGGCGCTGTTGTGCTTGCGCACATGGTCGCGGCCCCAGGACGCCTCGTAGATATAGTCGCCGACGAATGCGACCAGATCCAGGTCGTCCGCGGCCATGTGCCGGTAGGCGCCGTAGTAACCCTGCTCGTACTGCGCACAGGAGGCCAGGGCGAAGCGCAGCTTGTCGGGTCTTGCGGTGATGCCGGGAGCGGTCCGCGCGCGGCCGGCCGGGCTCGTCGCGTCTCCCGCCGTGAAGCGGTACCAGTACCAGCGCGCGGGCTCGAGGCCGCTCACCTCGACGTGGACCGAATGCGCCCAGTCCGCCGTGGCGTACGTGGTGCCGGACGCGGCGAGGTGCGCGAACTTCTCGTCGCGTGCGATTTCCCAGCGCACCGGAACCACCTCGGGGGCCATGCCGCCGCCGGGCGCGTCCGGCACTGGCGCGAGGCGTGTCCACAACACGATCGCATTGGGCAGCGGATAGCCGGATGCAACGCCGAGGCTGAACGGGTCGGCCGCAAAGCGCGGCCTGGGCTGGAACTGCGCGAACGCCGGGTTGAGCGTTGAGGTAAAGCCCAGCGCGGCGAGGGCTTGCAGGAACCTGCGGCGGTCGAGGGAGCTCATGCCCCTAGCTTAACGCGCGAACGTCGCAACCGGCTTACACGGGCCGGCAGAATAGTTAAATGCCAAATATGGAAAATAAACTGTCTCAAAAGACAATGCCAGAGCCAATATTACGAGAATAAAGTTAAACTTTGTTGGATTTTATCGGCATCTCCGCATCCAGCGCGGCCACGACCTCGATGCCATTGCGCCCGCGTGCCCGCGCGGCCTCGGGCGATTCCCGCCCGGGCGCAGTGGCGGCAATCGCTTCGCACATCCGGGCAGCGCCCTGCATCATCAGCGGCGTGAGTCCCTCGGCGGCGAAAGTCGCGGCGATCTCCTCGGTTTCGGGCACCCAGCGATACGCCTTGGGCGGCATCGAGGCAAGGTGATCGAAGATCCATTTGCGGATCACGGGCTGGGTCTCGACGAGTTCCCTGTCGAGCACGTCTTCCACGCCGAGCCTGCGCGCGGCGATCAGCAATTCGGTAAGGAGCGAGGTCGTGCCCTTGGTGATGGCGCCGTAGCACATTTTTACCGCGGCGGCGTCGCCTATGCGGTCGCTGACGATCCGCACGTCGATGGCGTCGTGCTGCAGCTCCTTCAGCGCGGCGGCGTCCGGGCCCGACACGTAGAAATGGATGCGCCCCGCGCCGCGCGGCGGCGGGCCGATGATGCCGGCGTCCACGAACCGGGCCCCTGTCTTTTCGAAGAGCGCTTGCATTTCCCGCTTGGTCTGCGGCGCGAGGGCGTTGCAGTCGGGGTAGAGGGGGGGCGAATTGATCGATGGCAGGAGCGCGGCGACCGCTCTCGCCAGGGGCATCGCGGAGCCCGGATCGAGGATGGAAAGTACGAGGTCGCTTGATTCGAGCAGGCAGCGCAGGGTGCCGCAGTCTTCGATGTTTGCCGCCGCCGCGAGCTTGCGCGTGCGCTCGCTGCGGCCTTCGAGGGCCGTGCTCACCTCAAAGCCGAGTTCCTGCAGGCGCACCGCAACCGCGCTACCCATGTCGCCGGGGCTCACGAGGCCGATGCGCTTGATCGTCGTGGGGGTATCCATGCCAACGTCATTTAAGCACAGGGACC
>JANMXB010000233.1:0-17710 GCA_031380765.1 Pseudomonadota bacterium
CAAAGGCTTACACCGCAGCCGCGTTCGCACCAGTAGCCTGATCGTCGTCGTTCAACCATGGGAGAAACGAATGAACGCGAGACTGATCATCGGCGGCCTGATGCTGGCCGCGTCCACTACCTTGCTCGCCCAGGCCCCCGCGCAGTCGGGAAAGCCGCAGGATGGCCGTGAACGGATGCGGCCCTGCGCGCAGGAGCCCGATCCTGCCAAGTGCGAAGCAAGGCACAAAGAAATGCGCGAGCATATGGATGCGGCGCGCGCGGCCTGCAGCACCAAGCAAGGGCCGGAAAAAGGGAGCTGCATTGCGCAGCATATGTGCGCGAAAGCCCCCGAACTCGCTCAGTGCATGGCACGGGCCAAGGAGCGCATGGAGCACCGCCGCGAGATGGGCGAAAAGGGTGGGAGAACCTAAGCCGAGAGTTCCAGCAGCAGGCTGTTGAGTCGCTTGACGAAGCCGGCCGGGTCTTCGAGCTCGCCGCCCTCGGCGAGCAGGGCCTGTTCGAACAGCAGCGCCGCCCAGTCGTCGAAGCGGTTTTCCTCGTGCTTGAGACGCAGCACGATCGGGTGCGAGGGGTTGATCTCCAGAATCGGCGCTGACTCGGGCACTTTCTGGCCTGCCGCTTTCAGGATACGCGCGAGGTTGCCGCCGATGTCGCTCTCGTCCGCGACCAGGCACGCGGGCGATTCTGTCAGCCGCATCGTGACGCGCACCTCCTTCACGCGAGCGCCAAGCGATTTCTTGATCCGTTCCGTAAGCTCGCTGAATTCCTTGCCCTTCTCTTCAGCTTCCTTCTTTTCGGTCTCATCGCCCAGGTCGAGGCCGCCGCGCGCGACCGAGGCCAGCTGCTTGTCGTCGAATTCCGGCAGGTTGCCGACCAGCCATTCGTCCACCCGGTCGTGCATGAGGAGCACCTCGATGCCTTTCTTGCGGAACACTTCGAGGTGCGGACTCGAGCGTGCAGCTGCGAAGCTTTCCGCGGTGACGTAGTAGATCTTGTCCTGGCCCGGCGGCATGCGCGACACGTAGTCGGCCAGCGAAACTGTTTCGTCGGCGGTGTCCGCGTTCGTCGATGCGAAACGCAACAGCTTGGCGACGCGCTCGCGGTTGGAATGGTCTTCGCCGACGCCTTCCTTCATCACGCGGCCGAACTCTTTCCAGAACGCGGCGAACTTGTCCTTCTGGTTTTCGGCGAGTTCCTCGAGCAACGCCAGGATGCGCCGCGTGGCGCCCGCGCGGATCGATTCGACATCCTTGCTTTCCTGCAGGATCTCGCGCGACACGTTCAGAGGCAGGTCATTGGAGTCGATGACGCCGCGCACGAACCGCAAATAGCCGGGCATCAGGTGTTCTGCGTCTTCCATGATGAACACCCGCCGGACGTAAAGCTTGACGCCGCGGCGCTGATGGCGGTCCCACAGATCGAACGGCGCGCGTGCGGGAATGTAGAGAAGCTGCGTGTATTCCTGGCGGCCTTCGACCCGGCCGTGCGTCCACGCGAGCGGGGGCTCCGGATCGTGGGCGACGTGGGTATAGAACTCCTTGTACTGCTCCTCGGTCACTTCGGCCTTGGGCCGCGCCCACAGAGCGCTGGCCTTGTTGATCGGGGCGTCCTCGCCGGCAATCTGGATGGGCAGGCTGATGTGGTCCGAATACTTGCGGATGATGCCCTTGACCTTCCAGGGATCGAGCAGGTCGTCCTCGCCTTCGCGCAGGTGCAGAACGACCTCGGTGCCGCGCCCGGGGCGGTTGACGGGCTCCAACGAATATTCGCCGCCGCCATCGGATTCCCAGCGCACGCCCGCATCGGCGGGCAGGCCGGCACGGCGCGTGGTGAGGGTAACCTTGTCGGCCACGATGAAGGACGAATAGAAACCGACGCCGAACTGGCCGATGAGGTTGGCGTCCTTTTTCTGGTCGCCGGTCAGGCGGTCGAGGAACTCGCGCGTGCCGGAGCGCGCGATGGTGCCGATATTGGCGATCACCTCGTCGCGCGACATGCCGATGCCGTCATCGGCAATCGTGATGGTGCGCGCATCCTTGTCGACCGCGACGCGGATCCCGAGGTCCGGTTCCGATTCGTACAGCGAATTGTCCGCGAGCGCCTCGAAGCGCAGCTTGTCCGCGGCATCCGATGCGTTGGATATGAGCTCGCGCAGGAATATTTCCTTGTTGCTATAGAGCGAATGGATCATCAGCTTGAGCAGCTGCTTCACCTCGGCCTGGAATCCGAGGGTTTCCCTGGTTGCGGTCTGCGACATCGCCTTGTGCCTCTTTTCGAATCGAGCGGGTGCGGCGGAGTTTGGGGCGGTCGGCCGAGTTTTCAAGGGCTTTCGCCGGTAGAATCCGCACTTCCGTGACCTCCCCCGATCTAGTCGTTTTCCGCGCCGGTCTGCGCGCCGCCTCGCCGGTGCTGCTCGGCGTTTTTCCCTTTGGCCTGGTCACGGGCGTCGCGATGGCTGCGGGCGGCATCCCCGCTTTCGAGGCAATCGCGATGTCTTTCATCGTATTCGCCGGCGCATCCCAGCTGGCGGCGACCCAGCTGCTCGGCGCCGCGGCGCCGGTTGCCGTGGTCCTGCTGACCGCGTTCTTCATCAATCTGCGCTTTGTGATGTACAGCGCATCGATGCGCGGCCATCTCGCGGGGCTGTCGTTTCGATGGCGCCTCGGGCTGGGTTACATACTTTCGGACAATGCGTACGCGCTGTGCATTAGGCGCTACACGCAGCACCCCGCCGGGACAGCCAAACACTGGTATTGCCTGGGGGTGGCGCTGCCGATCTGGCTCGCCTGGCAGGCCGCTACGATCCTTGGCGTTCTCGCAGGCGCCGCAGTGCCCCGCTCGTGGCAGCTTGAGTTCGCGGCACCTCTTGCGTTCGTCGCGATGTCGGTTCCGTTGCTGCGGGATCGCGCCATGGTTGCGGCTGCACTCGCGGCGGGAGCCACTGTCGTCCTTGCCAACGCCATGCCCATGCGCCTTGGGCTCGTACTGGCGGCACTGGCGGGAATCTCGGCTGGGTTGCTCACCGAAAAAAGAGTCCCGCGGATCCTGCCGCAATGACCCTTGCATCCCTGTGGCTCGCGATCTTCGCAATGGGCATCCTGACCCTGTCCCTGCGTTCGTCTTTCCTGATCTTGCCGGACAGGGTGCAACTGCCCCCGCTGCTGCGCCGGGCCCTGCGCTACGTTCCCGCCGCTGTCCTCACCGCGATCTATGCACCGGAACTGCTCGTCCAATCCGGGTCCATCAGCTTTTCGCCCGCCAACTTCAGGCTTCTTGCGGGGATGGTGGCGATCGCTGTCGCATGGCGTCTGCGGCGCACTTTCCTCACTATTGCCGCGGGAATGCTTGCCCTGCATCTGTTCGGCGCCATGGCGGCGCTCATGCGGGTTTGAACCTACCGGCGCAGAGCCAATCCAATGCAGTCCAAAGAGCAACCGAACCCGTCATGACCTTCTCCCGATACTGCCGGCGCCTCGCAATCGGCGCGCTTTTGTGCCTGAGCTTCCTGCCCGGATTTGCGGCCGCACCGCAAAGAGTCACCAGTGTGGAGGGCGTGACCGAATACCGGCTGGACAACGGGCTGAAGGTCCTGCTGGTTCCCGACAGCTCGGTCGATTCGGTGATGGTCCACATCACCTACCTGGTCGGGTCGCGCCATGAGGGCTATGGCGAAAAGGGCATGGCCCACCTGCTCGAGCACATGCTGTTCAAGGGCACGCCCTCCAATTCCAAGCTGAAGGAGGAATTTACACGGCGTGGCGTGCGCTTCAACGGCTCCACGTCGTACGACCGCACCAATTATTTCGAGACGCTCGGCGCGTCGAAAGACAATCTCGACTGGGCGCTCGGCGTCGAAGCCGACCGGATGCTGAACGCCTACGTGCGCAAGTCCGATCTCGACAGCGAGATGACAGTGGTCAGGAACGAATTCGAATCGGGCGAGAACAATCCCGGCAGCATCCTTCGCCAGCGCATGATGCAGCTCGCGTTTGGCTGGCACAACTACGGCAACTCCGTGATCGGCGCGCGCTCCGACATCGAAAACGTCCCCATCGAACGCCTGCAGGCCTTTTACCGCACCTACTATCAGCCCGACAACGCCGTTCTCATCATCGGGGGAAAGTTCGAGGAGCAGGAAGCGCTGGCGATGGTGACCAGGCATTTCGGACCGATTCCCCGGCCCGCGCGCAAGCTGCCCGGGTTGTACACGGCGGAGCCGACGCAGGATGGCGAGCGCAGTGTGGTGCTTCGCCGCGCAGGAGATACCCAGATGGTCGGCACGCTTTATCGCATTCCGTCGGGAGGGCACGAGGACTACCCGGCCGTGGACGTTCTCGTGCACCTGCTCGCGACCCAGCCCACCGGGCGGCTTCATCGCGCCCTGGTGCAAAAGGGCCTGGCGAGCACGATCTGGGGCGGCGAAAGCGCCCTTCACGATCCGGGCACCATGTTTTTCGGCGCGGCCCTGCTCAAAACCGCGCCGCTCGACCCCGCGCGCGACGCGTTGCTCGCGACAACCGAGAATCTGGCAAGCGAACCCGTGCGCGCCGAGGAGGTCGAGCGCTCGAAGACCGCGCTGCTCAACGATTTCGAGAAGATCCAGATCGATTCCCTCGCCCTGGTCGCCAACCTGTCGGAATTCAGCGCGAGCGGCGACTGGCGTCTTTTCTACCTCTACCGCGACCGGTTGCGCAAGGTCACGGTTGAGGACGTGCAGCGGGTCGCTGCCGCGTACCTCAAGCCTGCGAACCGGGTCATGGGTACCTTCGTTCCGACCGACCAGCCGGCGCGGGCGGACATTCCCCCTGTGCCGGACCTTGAAAAGGCCCTCGCAGGCTATACCGGCGGCAAGACGCCCGAACCGGGCGACGCGTTCGACCCGTCGCCGGCGAACATCGAGGCCCGCCTCGTGCGCAAAACGCTTCCGAACGGCATTCGGCTTGGCCTGCTGCCCAAGAAAACACGCGGCGGCAACGTGGTCGCGAGCCTCACCCTGCACTGGGGGGACGAGGCCGGCAAGGTCAACCGCAGCACTGCCTGCACGCTCGCCGACGGGATGCTCATGCGCGGCACGCGCAGGCATACGCGCGCGCAAATCCAGGAAGCGCTCGAGAAAATGAATGCGCATGTCTCCGTCAACACCGAAGGCGCGACCATAGACACGCAGCGTGCCCAATTCGCCGATGCGCTCAGGCTTGTCGCCGAGATCCTCAAGGAACCCGCCTTTCCGGCCAGCGAATTCGCCGAGCTGAAACAGGCGGCGATTACCCGGATCGAAGGCCAGCGCAGCGATCCCGGCGCGATCGCGGGCCAGCGCATGGGACGTTACCTGTCGCCTTATCCGAAAGGCCACTGGCTCTATGTTCCAACGACAGACGAGCGGATCGAGGCGCTGAAACAGACCAGCGTGGCGGATGCCGAGCGTTGCCATGGCGATTTCGTCGGGGCGACACGCGCCGAGTTCGCCGTGATCGGCGATTTCGATCCCGACGCGGTGGCAAAACTCGTGGAAGACCTTTTTGGCGGATGGAAATCGCCGCGCGGCTACGAACGCATCCCGGCGCGCTATTTCGACCTCCCGGCCATCGAGGCCGAAGTGCGCACGCCGGACAAGGCCAACGCAGTGCTTCGGATAGGGGCCAATATCAAAGTCCGCGATGACAACCCGGACTTTCCGGCTCTGGTGCTGGGCAATTACCTGCTTGGGGGAACATCGACGGCTCGCCTGTCCGCGCGCGTCCGCGAAAAAGAAGGCTTGTCCTACGGCACGAATTCTTCGTTCGTGGCCTCCCAGCTCGATGAAGCCGCCAGCTTCGGGGTATCCGCGATCTACGCACCGCAGAACAAACGCAAGGTCGAGACTGCCGTGCGCGAGGAAATCGAGCGCGTGCTGCGCGACGGCTTTACCGAAGAGGAGATCGCGGCCGGCAAGAGCGGCCTGCTGCAGGCGCGCCGCGCCGCGCGAATCCAGGACCGCAACCTGATCGGACGGCTGAGTCTCTACCTCTTCGTCGGCCGGACTTTCGCGTGGGATATCGACTTCGAGAAAAAGATCGCCGCGCTCACCCCGGGCGAGGTGCGCGACGCGATGCGCAGGCATCTCGACTTGTCGAAAATGGCCGTGATCAAGGCGGGGGATTTTAAAGAGTAGGCCGGTTTTTCAGCAGATCGCGGATTTCCTCGAGCAGCACTTCCTGGCGCGGCGGGACCGCGGGAGCAGCGGGCTCTTGCCGCTTGAGCCGGTTGATGATTTTCACGATCATGAAGATCGCCCAGGCGATGATGAGAAAGTCCAGGCACGTCTGGAGAAATTTTCCGTACTTGAGCGTAGCCTCCCCGACACGGAGCGTCAGTGCCGCGAAATTCAGCCCGCCCAGCAGGGTGCCTACCAGGGGCATGACCATGTCCTCCACCAGCGAGGAGACGATCTTGCCGAACGCGGCCCCGATGATGACGCCGACCGCAAGGTCGACGACATTGCCTTTTATGGCAAATTCCTTGAATTCCTTGATGACGCTCATCGATTTTCCCCTGCCGGCTCGTCAGTCGATCGGAAGATAGTTCACTTCGAGTATTTCGATCTCTTCGGCGCCGGCAGGCGTACGCAGCGTCACGACGTCCCCATCGCGGGCCTTGATGAGCGCCTTCGCAATCGGCGATATCCATGAGACGCGACCGCGTGCGGTGTCGACCTCGTCGAGGCCGACGATGGTTATGGTGCGCATCGCACCGTCTTGCGAACGCACCTTGACCGTGGCGCCGAAGAAGACCTGGTCCGTGTCGCGGCCGGCCGAATGCACGACCTCGGAATTTTCCAGGCGCCGGATGAGGAACCGCACCCGCCGGTCGATCTCCCGCAGCCGCCGCTTGCCGTAGATGTAGTCGCCGTTCTCCGACCGGTCGCCGTTCGATGCCGCCCAGGAGACGGTGCGCACGACCTCGGGACGCTCGACTTCGACCAGCCGCTTCAGCTCGCCCTTGAGCCGGTCGTAACCCGCGGGAGTCATGTAGTAACGGGCTACGGGCAGCTCTACAGGGGCCGCGGGCTCGTCTTCTTCGGCGTCGTCGTTTTCGCGCGTAAATGCCTTTGACATCAGGCAATTTTACTCCGCCCCCGATCTTGCGGCCGCCTGACCGCGTACGGATTCCCGCCTACTTGCCAGAGCCACGAGGCTTGCCCAGAATGGCGGTCTACGACAAAAAAACAAGGGAGTCCCCAATGGCGAAGGACAAGGACGATCTGCTCGCACGCATGCGCCTGCGCGAGTGGGTGCTGATGGGCCTGATTGCGCTCACCGCAATCCTCGCGAACCTGCCCAGCGACTTCCTCGAGAAGTACCAGCTCAACCCGAATTACCTGATCGCCGCGCTGAGCTGCACGGTGATTTTCGGGTTGTTCCTTTACCTCAGGTTCTTCTTCTTCCTGGCGGTCGTGCTGCTGATTGCGGGAGCCAACATGCCCGAGCAGATCGCCGAACGCTTCAACGTCTCGAAAGTACCGCTGATCCTCGCGCTGATCGTGCTGGTCGGAATATCGCTCATCAACTACATAGTCAAGCTGCTGCCCACGGGCCTCGAGCCCAAGGCGAAAGCGCAAAGCCCGGAGGGCGTGCGCGCAATGTTCTACGCGATCGAAAAAGGCAACCTCGTCTACGCGCAGAAAGTCATCAGCATGGAGTTCGACCCCAACCTGCGCCACGAAAACGGCTATACGCCGCTCGCCTATGCCGCGATGAAGGGCAACCCGCAGATGGTCGAGCTGTTCCTCAGGAACGGCGCCAACCCCGCAATGACGACGAAAGAAGGCGACACTCCGGTCGAGCTCGCGTTGCGCTTTGGCCATAGCGAAGTCGCCGACATGCTCAAAAGGGCGCGCCTGGAAATCGAATCCCGCTCCGCCGAAAGTGCGCCGGCCGTCGCCCGGCAATCGCTCGCCGCGTGAGCTGAGCTTCGCGGTGCGCTCGATGCTGCGCACCGCCCTGGCCTTTCTGATCCTGGCTGTGGCAACGCCAGCTGCCGGCCAGAAACTGCCGCTGGAGCGCATCAAGCTCCCTGCGGGCTTTTCCATCGAGCTCTTTGCCCGGGTGCCCAGTGCGCGCGGCATGGCGATGGGAAAAAACACCCTTTTCGTCGGCACGCGCTCGGGCGGCGAGGTCCTTGCGATCCGTCTGCGCGGTGAAGGATCGGCCCTCGCTGCAGATCCGCCCGTCGTCATCGCGCGCAACCTCGACATGCCGACCGGCGTGGCATTCCGCGACGGGTCCCTGTACGTCGCCGATGTGAGCAGGATCCTGCGCTACGACGGCATAGAGGCCCGCCTCGACTCGCCCCCTGCCGCGGTCGTTGTCACCGACAAGCTGCCGGCGGAAACACACCACGGCTGGAAATTCATCGCTTTCGGACCCGATGGGCAGCTCTATGTCCCGGTGGGCGCGCCTTGCAATGTCTGCGGGCGCGATCCGAATCGCTATGCGCTCATCAACCGCATGGCGGCGGACGGCTCGAAAGTCGAGGTGTTTGCGCGGGGCGTGCGCAACACCGTCGGTTTCGACTGGCATCCCGAAACCGGGGAACTCTGGTTTACCGACAACGGCCGCGATTCGCTCGGCGACGACGTGCCCGCCGACGAGCTCAACCATGCGCCGCGCGCCGGAATGCACTTCGGCTTTCCGTATTGCCACCAGGGCGACCTGCCGGACCCCGAGTTCGGGCGGCAGCGCAAATGCGGCGAATTCACGCCACCGGCGCAAAAGCTCGGGCCGCACGTCGCTTCCCTCGGCATGCGCTTTTACCGGGGCGCGCAGTTTCCCGCCGAATACCGGAACCAGGTTTTCATTGCAGAGCATGGCTCCTGGAATCGCTCTAAAAAGATCGGCTACCGGATTTCCGTTGTAAGGGTGGAAGGCGGCCGCGCAGCCTCATACCGGCCGTTCGCCGAAGGGTGGCTGCAGGGCGAAGCTGCCTGGGGGCGGCCGGTGGATCTACAGGAGCTTCCCGACGGATCGCTGCTGGTTTCGGATGACGCTGCGGGAGCAATCTACCGGATCCGCTTTTCGAGGTAATTCAAGCAGTTGGGCGGATCCCTAAAAGGCCTCAAACGGCAACTCGAAATCGGCCTAGAATCCGCTTCCCCACGACCCTGTCCTACTGTATAAAATCCCAGTTAAATGAACGATACCGCCGCCCCCATCGCCACCACGGCCGAGCAGGAAGTCTGCCGCGACGTGCTCGTGGAAAAGTACGCGAAGGACAAGGAAACGACCATCGGCGAGGTGCGCGCGCGCGTCGCCCGCGCCCTTGCCCAGCCTGAAACCGAAGACCGGCGCCAGCACTGGGAGCGGCGATTCCATCAGGCGCTGGAAGACGGCTTCATCCCGGCCGGTCGCATCAACTCCGCGGCCGGCATTCAGCTCCAGGCCACGCTGATCAACTGTTTCGTCCAGCCGGTAGGCGACTCGATCTCCGAACTGGTCGATGGCCGGCCCGGGATCTACACCGCGCTGCAGGAGGCCGCCGAGACGATGCGGCGTGGCGGCGGCGTGGGCTACGATTTTTCGTCGATCCGACCCAAGGGCGCAGAGGTCAAGGGCACCCAGTCGCGCGCGAGCGGCCCGGTTTCGTACATGCGCGTTTTCGATCGCTCCTGCGAGACGGTTGAGTCGGCCGGCGCCCGGCGCGGCGCGCAGATGGGCGTATTGCGCTGCGACCATCCGGACGTGGAGGAATTCATCCACGCCAAGGACCAGGGCGAGCTCACCAACTTCAACATCTCGGTGGGCGTCACGGACGCTTTCATGCTGGCCGTCGAGCACGACACGCATGTCGAGCTGGCACACAAAGCCAGGCCCGGACGCGAGCAGATGGACGCGGGCGGCTACCAGCGCGACGACGGCAGCTGGGTGTACCGCAAAGTCCGGGCGCGCGAGTTGTGGGACCAGATCATGCGCTCGACCTACGATCACGCCGAGCCGGGCATCCTGTTTCTCGACCGCATGAACCGGGACAACAATCTGAGCTACTGCGAAACGATCGAGGCGACCAACCCCTGCGCGGAGCAGCCCCTTCCGCCCTACGGGTGCTGCTGCCTTGGGTCGATCGACCTGACCCGTTTCGTGAAGGATGCCTTCGCCGAAAAAGCCGCGTTCGATTTCGACGCGTTCGCCAATGTCGTCGAAGCATCGGTGCGCATGCTTGACAACGTGCTCGAGGTCACCGCATGGCCGCTCGCGCAGCAGCACCAGGAAGCCATGGCCAAGCGGCGCGTGGGATTGGGCTTCACCGGGCTTGGCGATGCGCTGATCATGCTCCGGTTGCGCTATGACACCGCGGAAGCCCGCGCGATGGCCGCGAAAATCTCCGAAGCAATGCGCGACTGCGCCTACCGCGCCTCGGTCGAGCTGGCGCGTGAGCGCGGCGCCTTTCCGCTGTTCAATGCGGATCTCTACCTGTCGGGCACCAGCTTCGCCGCGCGCCTGCCCGAGGACATCAAGGCGCTGATCCGTCGCCACGGCATCCGCAACTCGCATCTGCTGTCGATCGCGCCGACGGGCACCATCAGCCTCGCCTTCGCCGACAATGCGTCCAATGGGATCGAGCCGCCCTTCTCGTGGACCTATACGCGCAAGAAACGCATGCCGGACGGGACGCTCAAGGAATTTCCTGTCGAAGACCACGCGTGGCGCCGCTATCGGGCGCAAGGGGGCGATGTGGCGAACCTGCCGCCCTGGTTCGTCACCGCGCTCGAGCTTTCGGCCTCGGCGCACGAAGAAATGGTGGCGGCGGTTGCGCCGTTTGTGGACACGAGCATCTCCAAGACGGTAAACGTGCCAGAGGACTATCCCTACGGCGAATTCCAGGACCTGTATTTCAAGGCATGGAAGTCGGGCCTCAAAGGCTTGGCGACGTACCGGCCAAACAGCGTGCTGGGCTCGATCCTTTCGGTGGGCAAGCCGGCCGAAAAGGAAACACCGCAGGATTTCCGCCAGGACGACCGCAATCGCCGCATCGAAATCAAGTCGGTGCCGGCCCCTGTGCTCTCCAGCCTCGCCTGGCCTGGACGGCCGAACCTTGCCGGCGGCAATCCGGCGTGGACTTACATGATCGAGCACCCGCATGGGACGTTTGCGGTATTCGTGGGCCACGTGAAGAGCGACGGCGCGGATTCCGCGCGGCCACACGCGTTCGAGGTGTGGGTCAACGGCGCCGAGCAGCCGCGCGGCATCGGGGCGCTGGCGAAGACCTTGTCCATGGACATGCGAGCCAATGACTCTGGGTGGCTCAAACTCAAGCTCGATTCACTCGCAAAAGCCGCCGGCGACGACGCCTTCGACATGGCCTTTCCGCCGCACGGCGAGAAAAAACGCATGCCTTCGGTCGTGTCCGCGTTTGCGCAGGTGGTGCGTTGGCACGTCGAAAAACTGGGTGCGCTGGCCGAAGGCAGCCCCACGCCCGTGCTCGACGCGATGTTCAGCCTGAAGGAGCCCAAGACCGGCACCGATGGCACGATGTCCTGGACCGTGGATGTCCTGAACCCGGGCACGGGCGACGACTTCGTGCTCGGGCTCAAGGAGATCACGCTGCCCATGCACGACGGCTCGGCCGTGGGCGTTACCCGCCCCTACTCCGTGTGGCTCTCGGGCGAGTACCCGCGCGCGCTCGACGGGCTGTGCAAAATCCTCTCGCTTGACATGCGTGTGGTCGACCCGGCGTGGATAGGCATGAAGCTTCGCAAACTCATCGCCTACCCCGAGCCGCTCGGGGACTTCATGGCTTTCGTGCCCGGCGAGAAAAGGCAGCAGACCTGGCCTTCGACGGTGGCCTACGTGGCGCGCCTGATCATTCACCGCTATGCCATGCTTGGAATCCTGCGCGAAGACGGGCTCCCCCTTACGCAAGCGGGGCTGGTCAGCGACGAGCCGGCCAAAGGCTCGGCGCCGCTCATGAAGGGCGCCGCGTGCCCGGAATGCGGCAACCACACCATGATCCGCAAGGACGGCTGCGACTATTGCACCGCGTGCGGGTATGTCGGCGTTTGCGGATAAAAGGAGATTGGCATGAATGCAGCGCGATTGTGCGTCCTTGTTTGGCTTACGGCTGTCTTGTCCGGATGCGGTTCGATGAACGTCGTATCCGACGGTCCGGACGCGCGCCTGATGCTGCGCGGGTACGACCCGGTGTCCTATTTCACGCAAGCCCGCCCGGCGCAGGGGAGGCCCGACCTGAAAGCGGACCACGACGGTGTCACGTACCGGTTTGCGTCCGAGGAGAATCGCAGGTTGTTCGTCGCGAGCCCGGCGAAATACGCGCCGCAATTCGGCGGGTTTTGCACGAACGGGATGACTTATGCCGTGCCGATTGCCGGCGAGACCGACAACTACAAGGTTATCGACGGCAAGCTCTACATGTTCGGCGGGTACCGGTCGAAGCTGTTTTTCGAAATGGACCAGGAGAAGAACATGAAGCTCGCGCAGAACTACTGGGATTCCGAGGTCAAGGATTCCAATTGGCGCGTGCAGTCGTGGAAGCGCGTGTTCTTCAGCAAGGTGCCGCATTACAAGACGAATGCGGAGCTGGCGGCGGAGTACGAGCAGCGGACGGGGAAGAAGCTCTAGAGATCATTTTTCCCTCGCGCCTTCGTGCACCACCTTCTGCACCGGCGATAGCAGGTATTCGAGCAGCGTTCTTTCTCCGAGCTTGATCTCGGCGGCGACTTGCATTCCGGGCGAGAGCGCGAGCCTTGCGCCATCGACCTCCAGGTACTGGGCGTTCAGCTCCACTATCGCCCGGAAAGCCAAGGGGCCCATCGGCCGGTCCCGTCCGAACAACGCATCCGAGCGCGTGTTCGCGCTCGGCGCTTCGGTTGCGTCCGCGCTCACTTGCGCGATGCGCGCATCGAGCATGCCGTACTTCTGGAAAGGATAGGCCGCAAGTTTGACTTTCACGGGCTGGCCGATCCTGACAAAACCGATGTCCTGGTTGGACACCCATACCTCCGCGCGCAATGTTTCGCCCTGAGGCACCAGCGTCATGAGGATCGTGCCCGGAGAAACCACTGTTCCGGGAGTGTGCGTGGCGAGATCCTTGATCACGCCTGCCTGCGGGGCTTTCAGGTCGAGGAGTTGCTGGCGATGCTCGATTTTGGCAAGTTCCTGGCGCGCCTTTTCGAGCTGGACCGCCGTGTCGGTACGCTCGGCCTGAAGTTGGCGCCGATAGTCGGCGGTCAGCTGCAGGATCTTCTTTTCGGATTGCTCGATGGACGCCGCATTCGACTGGATCACGTATTGCTGGGAGCGCAGGTCCTGCTCCTTTTCGATCCTCTCGCGGGCCTTGTCGGTGGCCATGAGCTTGCCGGCGTATCCGCCGTTCGCAAGCTTGTCGAAAGCCGCCTCCTGGGCCTTGTAGTGGGGAAGCACGCCCTGGAGCTTGCTGTGGATCTCGCGTGCACTTGCAAGGTCATGCCGCGCCTTGTCCAGCGATGCCGCTTCCTGCGCAAGCGCGTTCTTCCAGGCCGCGACGTTCGCGGTGTATTGCGCATTGGCGGGTCCATACAACTGCGCCGGATCGCCAGGCTCCCGGCCTAGCGGAGCACCTGCAAGCTGAGCATCGATGCGACGAAGCGCCAGCCGTTTGGAATGAAACTCGTTGGCAAGGGTCCTCGAGTCCGCGGTCGCAAGCACTGCGTCCATCCTTACCAGGACCTGCCCGGCCCTCACGCGCTGGCCTTCCTCGACGAGGATTTCCTTTACGACACCTTGCTCCGAAGGCTGGACAATCTTCAGGTAGCTCGACGGAACCAGTTTGCCGTCGGTAACCGCCACGATGTCGAGGCGTCCCACGGCAGACCATGCAAGAAGCGCGGCGACCATGGCAGTCAGCGTCAGCAGGAAGGCTCCCGCGAGCGGCGCCGGCGGCTTCGACTGGAGGCGCAGGAGCGCCGGAGCAAAATCGCGGGGATCGGCGTCGAGGACGGTCTTCATGCCGCTTTCTCGCTACCCATCACCGGTTCCACGCCCTTCGGGCCGAGAGCAACAAAGTTGTCGACGTGCAGACCGTGAGGAACGCGGTGGCAGATGAAAAGCGTGGTGACCGAACCCTTGAGGCGGTTTACGGTCTCGGCAAAACGTTCGGCGGTGGACGAATCCAGGCTCGAGGTGGCTTCGTCAAAGACCAGGATTTTCGGGCGCTTGAGCAATGCACGGGCGATTGCCACCCGCTGTTTCTGCCCGCCTGACAATCCAACGCCGTGCTCCCCCAGCACCGTGTTGTAGCCTTGCGGCAGATTTTCGATGGTGTCGTGGATTTCGGCCACCCTGCACGCGCGGACAATCTCCTCGAACCCCGCGTGCGGATTTGCAGCGATCAGGTTCGCATAAACCGAGCCCGAGAACAGGACCGTCTCCTGGGGGACCACGCCGAAATATTGGCGCAGTTCATTGGCCGCAAGATGGCCGATGTTCCGGCCATCGATGTGAATCGTGCCTTCCCCGGGAGGGTAATAGCCGAGGAGCAGCTTGGCGAGCGTGCTCTTGCCGGTTCCCGAAGGTCCGGTAAGTACCGTGACCTGTCCAGGACGAAGCACCACCGAGAGATTCCGAAACAGCCACGGCTGATCCGGAGCATAGCGGAAGGCGAGCTCGTCGATCTTCACCTGCCCCGCAGTATCGAAAGCCCGGGCAGGCTGGACCGCGTAGGGCTCGGCAGGAGCATCCATCACATCGCCAAGCCGTTTCACGGCAATGCTCGCCTGCTGGAATTCCTGCCACAGCCCCGCAAGACGAAGCACCGGCTGAGACAGCCTCGCGGCAAACATTTGAAAAGCGACGAGCATGCCGATGGTGAAGCCTGAATTCTCCATGACGAGCAGCGCGCCCGCGCAAAGAATCGCCAGAGTCATGATTTGCTCGAGCGCATTTGCCATAACGTTGTACGAATTGGAAAGCTGGCGCGTGGCGAACCCCGCTGAAAGATAGGTGGCAAGCAGTTCGTCGTAGCGACCGCGAAGATGCGGCTCCATCTGCAGGGCCTTGACGGTCTCCATCCCGGCAACGTATTCGGTAACGAATGCCTGATTGCGCGCGCCGAGCAGAAACTGGCGGTTGACGCGCCCCCTCAGCGTAGGCGTGACGATCGCGCTGATTGCCGCTATCAGGCCGAGGACCACGACTGCAATCAAGGTGAGTTGCCAGCTGTACCAGAACATCACGGCCATGAAAATCACAAGAAACGGCAGGTCGAGCAGCATCGAGACGGTGGCGCCCGCGAGGAACTCCCGGATCGTTTCGACCGCATGCAGCCTTGCGACGAGCGTGCCGGTCGGCCGCTGCTCGAAATAGGGCATCGGCAATCTCAGCAGGTGCCAGAAGACTTCGCTTCCGAGCACGGCGTCCACCCGGTTTCCGGTAAACAGGACCAGATACTGGCGAAGCCAGGCCATCCCGGCGGAAAACACCATGAAGATCAGCAGCCCGGCCGCGACTAGCATCAGCGTGCTCGTAGACTGATGAACCACCACTTTGTCGATCACGACCTGGGTGAACAACGGCGTCGCCAGCCCGATGACCTGTAACGCGAGCGAAGCGCCCAGCACGCTGCGCCACACGGGCTTGTGTTTCAACAGCTCCCTCGCGAACCAGCGAAATCCGAATGGACGACGCGTCCCGGCGTCGACCGAATCGGCGGCGGGTTCCGCCGGGTCGCGCGCGACCAGCAGTAGCGCGGGACCGAACAATGCGGCTGCTTCGCTCAAGGCTGCAGTTCGTGGCTCATGCGAGCCAGGCTCGAAGTAGAGAATCCGTTCGTCGCCAACCTTGGCTATGAGCGCCGGTCTGAGCACCTCGCCGTCGGAGCGAAACGCGATAACAGGAAACGCAACATGCGCCCAATCGAGTCTGCTCAGCTCGGCTTCACCAAATCGGAAGCCATACTGCCTGCCCGCCTCGTGCAGCGTGACCATGGAGAGTGGCGGGGGGAAAAGCTGAAGCGCGAGCGCCGAATCCCAGGGAATTCGCTGCGTCTGGCACAGGCTGCCAAGCAGCCAGACAAAATCAGCCGTGGATAGTGTGGAATCAGATGAATATCGCACAGTCATGACCCGTCTCCCCCGAATCCGCTTTCGCGATTGTTGCGGAGTCGGATTGAGAGCGGTATTGCCTGAAAGGTCTAGATCGTTCCCTCAGGAAAGATCAATGCCGAGTCTTGCAGCCATGACGATGGCCTGCGAGCGCGAGGTGACATTGAGGACCTGAAATACGGCGTGCGTGTGTTGCTTGGCCGTGTTGTCTGCGATGCCGAGTGCGCGCGCGATTTCGCGGTTCGACGCACCCTGGGCGATAAGCTGCAGTACCTCCAACTGGCGCGCCGTAAATATCGGAGCGTGGCCAATCTCGGCCAGAACCTGAGGTGGAATGTATATTCCTCCTGCGACTATCACTCTTAGTGCGGCTACGATGACGTGGGGAGTCGAAGTTTTCGGAATATAGCCGGCAGCACCCAGCTTCAGCGCCGCGGCGACGACGACGCTGGTCTCGGATGCAGAAACCACCGCCGTGCGCATCTCCGGAAAAGTTCCTCTGAAGCGACGCAAAACCTCAATTCCGGCAACATCCGGTAATCCCAGGTCGAGAAGGACAATCGAGTCGGCGGGCAGCCCTTGGCCAATTTCGAGGCCGGATTGCAACGTAAATGCATCATGCACCCGGGCATCAGGCAACACCGCGCGCACCGCTGTCGCGAGTGTCTGATGAATGAGCGGATGGTCATCGACGATGAGAACGTCCACGGCGGCCTTCTTCGCAGGGTGTTCAGGTTCCATCATCCTAAGCTAGCTGATTGCGGACCGAGTCGGACTTGGCAAATAGCCTATCATTCTTGCAATTCTTGACGTTTTAACCTGCCCGCCCCCCCTTTCACCACCCGTACACAAGGATTCGCCCCCATCGCATAAGCGAGCTCCCCAGGCGAATCCACCTTCCAGAAAGCGAGATCCGCAACCTTCCCGGCCTCGATCGTCCCGTGCGTCGCGCCCATCCCCAGGGCCTTCGCGCCGTTACGCGTAATTCCGGCGAGCGCCTCCTCCGGCGTCAACCTGAAAAGCGTGCAGGCGAAGTTCATCGCCATCAGGATCGACAACAGGGGCGACGATCCCGGGTTGCTGTCCGTTGCGATCGCAATCGGCACACCGTGCCGGCGCAGTGCTTCGAGCGGCGGCAATTGCTTTTCACGCAGGAAATAGTAAGCCCCGGGCAACAGGACCCCCACCGTTCCCGCCGCTCCCATTGCCGCGATGCCGGCCTCGCCCGCAAATTCAATGTGGTCCGCGGATAGCGCGCCGTACCGCGTCGCGAGCGCCGCGCCGCCGAAATCCGAGCGCTGATCGGCGTGCAACCTGACCGGCAGACCGTGAGCTTTTGCGGCATCGAACACCCGCATGGTCTGTGCGGGGGTAAATCCGATCACCTCGCAGAATGCATCGACCGCGTCGATGAGCCCCGCCCGCGCCGCTTCCGGCAGGACTTCCCCGGCTACAAAGTCAATGTACGCGTCCGGACGCCCCTTGTATTCTTCCGGAACCGCGTGCGCACCCAGAAACGTGGTTTTTACCGAGACCGAGTCCGCATCGCCCAGCAATCTCGCAACCCGCAACATGCGTATTTCAGTGCTCAAATCCAAGCCATATCCGGACTTGATCTCGATCGTCGTAACGCCTTCGG
>JANMXB010000267.1:0-3193 GCA_031380765.1 Pseudomonadota bacterium
GCGCATCCGGGCAAACCGAAGATCGCCGTTCCATGCCAAAGCCCTTCGACAAGTGGACCGTATTGCCGCATTCGCCGATCGAGATCGTCGACGAGAACATTCTCTGCGTAGAAGGTCCGCTGGGAAAGTTTCCTCGCCGCATGACGATCGTGCGGATCTCCGGCCGGCGGCTGGTCATCCACAGCGGGTTCGCGCTGGACGAATCCGAAATTGCAAGGGTCGAGGATTTCGGCAAGCCCTGCTTTTTCATCGTGCCGAGCGCCATCCACCGCATGGATGTGAAGCCATGGAAGCAGCGCTATCCGGATCTCACGATAGCTTGCCCGCCCGCTGCACGAAGCAAGGTCGAGGAACTGGTCAAGGTCGATACGATTGCGCCGGAGTTCGACGACCCGGCAGTGGAATTCACGACGGTCGACGGAACCGAACAACGGGAAAGCGCGCTCATCCTCAAGGGCGCGCAAGAAATCACGCTCGTGCTGAACGACATCATCTTCAACGTGCGCAAACAGCCCGGAGTGGTCGGCTTCATATTCGGGTTGCTGGGCGTCACCGGGCCGGAGCCACTGCTGGCCAAGGTCGTGATGCGCAAGATCGTTGAAGACAAGCGCGCGCTGCGCGACCAGCTCGAGCAATGGGCGAACCTGGAAGGCCTCAAGCGGATCATTCTCGCGCATGGCGCACCGCTCGAAGCGGACCCGAGGGAAATCTTGCGCAAGCTGGCGGCGACCCTGGCCTGAGCTCGCCGGATCCGGCCCGGCGGCCTACCCCTGCGCCATCTGCTCCCCGTGCTCGCGCACGGCATGGAAACCAACCTTCGGCCAACGCTCCTGCGTGATCTGCAGCACGGGCTTGTTCGGCGCGAGGAATACGGGATTGCCGTCCACGTCCTTAGCCAAGCGCACGGCCTGGTCGCGCTCGAAATTCCTGCGCGTGGTTTCGTCGGGAAAAGTGAGCCAGAGCGCGGTGTGGATGTCGGCCGCGTCGTAGACCGCGTCGACCTTGTATTCGCTCGCGAGGCGCGAGGCCACCACTTCGAACTGCAGTGGGCCGACCGCGCCGAGAAGCGTGTTGCCGGTGGCCGTCTCCAACACCTGGATCGCGCCCTCCTCGCCGAGCTCCTGCAAGCCCTTGGCCAGCGGCTTGGCCTTGAACGGGTCGCGCGGCCGCGCGTAACGGAAGAGCTCCGGCGCGAAATACGGGATGCCCTTGAAGTTGAGCGCTTCGCCCTCGGTCAGCGTGTCGCCGATCTGCAGCTGGCCGTGGTTGTGGATGCCGATGATGTCGCCCGCCACTGCGTCTTCGCTCGCCACGCGCTCGTTGGCCATGAACGTGAGCGCATTGGCGATTTTCATGTCGCGGCCGGCGCGCGGGTGCTGCACTTTCATGCCGGGCTTGTAGCGCCCCGAACACACGCGGAAGAAAGCAATCCGGTCACGGTGACGCGGATCCATGTTGGCCTGGATCTTGAATACGAAGCCGCTGAATGCCGGCTCGGCGGGGTTCACCATGCGCGCGCCGGCGTTGCGCGCCTGCGGCGGCGGCGCCCACTCCACCAGCGCCTGCAGGATCTCCTGCACGCCGAAGTTGTTGTTGCCCGAGCCGAAGAACAGCGGCGTCTGCGTGCCGGCGAGAAAGCGCTCAAGGTCGAACGGCACACTTGCGCCCTGCAAGAGGTCGACGTCATGCCGCAGTTGCTCCACCTCGCCCGGGAAGAGCTCGTCCAGGCGCGGATTGCCGAGGCCTTCGACGGTTTCGGTTTCGCCGCCGCGCTTTTCCTCGCCCGGCGTAAATCGCAGCAGCCGGTTTTGCAAGAGGTGATACACGCCGCGAAACCCCTTGCCCATGCCCAGGGGCCACGTGATCGGCGCGCAATCGATCCTGAGCACCGACTCGATCTCTTCCAGCAGGGCGAAGGGCTCCCGCACCTCGCGGTCCATCTTGTTCACAAACGTGATAATCGGCGTGTTCCGCAGGCGGCACACTTCAAGCAGCTTGATGGTCTGCGCTTCCACGCCTTTTGCCGCGTCGATCACCATGACCGCGGCGTCCACGGCCGTGAGCACGCGGTAAGTGTCTTCCGAAAAATCCTCGTGGCCCGGCGTGTCGAGCAGGTTGACGGTGTGGCCGGCGTACTCGAACTGCATGACCGAGCTCGTCACCGAGATGCCGCGCTGCTTTTCGATCTCCATCCAGTCGGAAGTCGCGTGGCGCGTGCTCTTCCTCGCCTTGACGGTGCCCGCCATCTGGATTGCCCCGCCAAAGAGCAGCAGCTTCTCGGTCAGCGTGGTCTTGCCGGCGTCCGGATGCGAGACGATCGCAAAGGTGCGCCGGCGCGACACGTCGCGCACAAGATCTGCGGGAAAGGCGGTTGTATTCATGGGGCGTTGGACAGGCGGGGGGGCGGGATTATATCGCGTGCATGCTATAGTTTTCCCGAGGGTGCCCGCGGCGCCCGGCCCGGCTCGCGTAGTTATAATAAAAACGCTATTCAATTTTCCCGGAGAAGCGCACGGGCGTTGGCTCTTACAAAACAAAAGTTCGAGATTCATAGCATGGCAGATCGCAAGTTCGGCATCGAAACGCTGTGCCTCCACGCGGGCCAGATCCCCGACCCGGCGACGGGCGCGCGCGCCTTGCCGATCTACCAGACCACCTCCTTCGTGTTCGACTCGGCCGAGCACGCGGCAAGCCTGTTCAACCTGCAGACGTTCGGCAATGTGTACTCGCGCATTTCCAATCCCACGGTCGCGGCACTGGAGGAAAGGGTCGCCGCGATCGAGAACGGCCGCGCGGGCCTCGCCGCCGCCACGGGTCAGGCGGCCGAGGCGACCGCGATCCTCACCCTGTGCCAGGCCGGCGACCATATCGTCTCCGCCTCGACGCTCTATGGCGGGTCCTACACCCTGCTCGGAGTGAACCTCGCAAAGCTCGGCATCGAAACCACGTTCGTCGATTCCGACGACCCGGAAAATTTCCGCCGCGCGCTGCAACCGAACACGCGCCTGGTGTACGCCGAGACGCTCGGCAACCCGCTCATCAACATGATCGACATCGAGGCCGTGGCGAACATCGCCCACGAGGCCGGCGTGCCGCTCATGATCGACAACACCGTGCCTTCGCCGTACCTGTGCCGGCCGTGCGACTGGGGCGCGGACATCGTGGTGCACTCGGCCACCAAGTACATCGGCGG
>JANMXB010000036.1:0-2223 GCA_031380765.1 Pseudomonadota bacterium
CAGTGGGACAAGGCCAGGCGCAAGGCGTCCCAGCAGGTGCGCGACACCGCCGCCGAGCTGCTTGCCCTCTATGCCAAGCGCGCTGCGCGCAAGGGCCACGCCTTCGGGATCAAATCGCACGACATGGAAGCGTTCGCCGACGGATTCGGGTTCGAGGAGACCGAAGACCAGGCCGCCGCCATCGAGGCCGTCATCCAGGACATGACCGCGGGCAAGCCCATGGACCGCCTGATCTGCGGCGACGTGGGTTTCGGCAAGACCGAAGTCGCGCTGCGCGCGGCATTCCTCGCGGTGGCCGGCGGCAGGCAGGTGGCCATTCTCTGCCCGACCACGCTGCTGGCCGAGCAGCATTACCAGACTTTCACCGACCGGTTTGCCCATGTCGCCGACCAGTGGCCGGTCAGGATCGCCGAGCTGTCGCGTTTCCGCACCGGCAAGGAAGCCTCACAGGTCATCAAGGAGATGGCTGCGGGCGCGGTGGACATCGTCATCGGAACGCATAGGCTGATCTCGAAGGACGCGAAATTCGCGCGCCTGGGCCTGGTCATCATCGACGAGGAGCACCGCTTCGGCGTGCGCCAGAAAGAGGCCCTCAAAGCACTCCGGGCGGAAGTGGACGTGCTCACGCTTACCGCGACGCCGATTCCGCGCACGCTGGCGCTCTCGCTCGAAGGCCTGCGCGAATTCTCGGTCATCGCCACCGCACCGCAGAAGCGCCTCGCGATCAAGACCTTCGTCTCGCAGTGGTCCGACGGGATCATCCGGGAGGCGTCCTTGCGCGAGCTCAAGCGCGGCGGGCAGGTGTATTTCCTCCACAACCAGGTCGACACGATCGACAACATGCGGGAAAAGCTCGCGCGCCTGCTGCCCGAGGCGCGCATCGCGATCGCGCACGGCCAGATGCGCGAGCGCGAGCTCGAGCGCGTGATGCGCGAATTCACGCAACAGCGCCACAACGTATTGATCTGCTCGACGATCATCGAGACCGGCATCGACAATCCGCATGCCAACACCATCCTCATCAACCGCGCCGACAAGTTCGGCCTGGCGCAGCTGCACCAGCTGCGCGGACGCGTCGGGCGCTCGCACCACCAGGCCTACGCGTACCTGCTGACGCCCGAAGAAGAGGCGATCGGCACGCAGGCGAAAAAGCGCCTCGAGGCGATCCAGATGATGGAGGAGCTGGGCTCCGGCTTCTACCTCGCGATGCACGACCTGGAGATCCGCGGCGCGGGCGAAGTGCTGGGCGAATCGCAGTCGGGCGAAATCCAGGAGATCGGCTTTTCGCTCTACACGCAGATGCTGGAGCGGGCGGTGCGCGCGCTCAAGGCCGGCAAGATCGTCGACCTCGAGGAGTCGGTGGACGCCACCACCGAGATCAACCTGCACGTGCCCGCGCTGCTGCCCGCCACCTACTGCAGCGACGTGCACGAGCGGTTGACGCTATACAAGCGCCTGTCCAACTGCGAATCGAAGGAGGCGCTCGACCTCATGCACGAAGAGCTCGTCGACCGCTTCGGCGAGATGCCCGAGCCGGCCAAGGCACTGGTCGAATGCCACGCGCTGCGCATTCTCGCCAAGCCCCTGGGCGTGTCGCGTCTCGATGCCACGCACGAGTCGGTCGTGATTCAGTTCGGCAAGGATACGATTGCGAAAGGCGCTGTTGACGGCGCGAAGATCATCGACCTCATGCACAAGCGCCGCAACTGGCGGCTGGCGGGCCCGGAAAAACTGCGCATCGAAGCCAAGCTGCCCTCGTGGCAGGAGAGGGTCCAGGCGGCGAAGGATGCCTTCAAGGCGCTGGGACCGTGAAGTGGCTTTGCATCGGCGCACTGTTTGCGCTTGCTGGATTTGCGCTGCCCGCGGCGGCGCAGGCCCAGGAGGAGGATCCCCGCGTCGCGCCTGCGCAAGGCGCCATCGAGCGCGGCGATTTCATCCAGGCCATCGAAACCCTCAAACCGCTCGCGGCCGAGGGCATTGTCCAGGCGCAGTTCCTGCTCGGCCTCGCGCTGGAAAGGGCGCCCGCGCCGCTGGGTCAGCCCGCTGAGGCGCTCGGCTGGTATCTCAAGGCCGCGGCAGGCGGCGTCGCGGCGGCCCGGAATAATCTTGGCGCCATGGATATCGATGGCCGCGGGACCGCGATCAATGCTCTCGAGGCGGCGCGCTGGTACCGCGCGGCCGCCGACCAGGGCTTCGCGGTCTCGCAGTACAACCTCGCTCTCC
>JANMXB010000366.1:0-1681 GCA_031380765.1 Pseudomonadota bacterium
GTGTCGTTGGCCCTTTCGCCGAACGATTTCTGGACCTTTCGCGGCAAGCTCGATTCATCGGCCAACGAGACCCCGCTGCAGGCGCGCCTCGCCGGCATCAACGCGCGCCGTGCGCTGGGCGAAGTCATCTGGCGGGCGCACGAATCGCGCGCCGCGTCCGTCGCGTTCGAGCATTTCGACTTCTCCGACGGCAACCGGCGCGATGCGCTCCAGGCACGCTGGACCGAGCGCGTGATCTCCGGGCCGGTCTACAAGCTGGAGGTTACGGCAGGCGCGTATACGTCACGCAACACGCTCCCGGGGGCGCCGTACTTCAATCCCACCCGGGACTTCTCGCCGACGCTGGAGTTCGCCAACGAATGGCTGCAGTGGCGGCGCTACACGCGCGCTTTCCGGCATCGCCTGGTGGTTGCCGCAGGCAGCTACGCGCAGCAGGGCTTCGCCACCGGGCCGGTCGCCAACTTGCGCTACGAGCAGGAATGGGACGCCGACGACCGGCTCGCCGTGCGCTACGGCATTGGCCGCAGCGTGCACCCGTACGACGGCGTGCGGACGAGGCGCGACTACGCGTACTTTGCCCTCAACTGGAAATTCTGATGCGCGGCCTCATTCTGCTCGTCGTATTCGCTCTCGCCCCGGGCATGGCTGCGGCCGCCCCGCGCGACACTGGCGGCCCGGCCCTGTCTGCAGCGTCGGCCGGCGCATTCATTGTGCTCTGCTACCACGAAGTGCGCGCCGATGTGCGCGACTATCCCGACCCTTTCGCCGTGGATGAAGCCTCGCTGGTGGCGCAGCTGGGCTGGCTGCGCGGCAACGGTTACACGCCCGTGAGTCTCGACCAGATCGTGGCGGCGCGCCGGGGCGGCCCTCCGCTGCCCCCCAGGGCCGTGCTGCTCTCGTTCGACGACGGCTACCTCTCGTTCTACACGCGGGTCTACCCGCTCCTGCGCGAATTCGGCTACCCGGCGGTGCTTGCGGTCGTCGGCGCGTGGATCGATGCGCCTCGAGGCGGGACAGCCCGGTACGGCGAGCGGGGCACCGTCCCGGATGCGGATTTTCCCACCTGGGCGCAGCTGCGCGAGATGTCCGCTTCGGGGCTCGTGGAAATCGCTTCGCATTCCTACGACCTGCACCGCGGCGTGCCGGCCAACCCGCAGGGAAACGTCGAGCCGGCCGCGACGACACGCATCTACGACGCGTCCTCCGGCACCTACGAGGACGACGCCGCCTGGCGCGCCCGCGTTCGCGCGGACCTGGAACGTAACGCCGTCGCCATCGAGCAGGGGACTGGCCGCCGTCCCCGCGCCATCGCGTGGCCCTACGGAAGCTACAACAATGAGCTGGTGCGCATGGCCGCAGAGCTCGGCAGCCCGATCGCGCTGACGCTCGGCGACGGCGCGAACACCCCCGGGGTGCCTCTCGACGCCGTCCGGCGCGTGCTCATCGCCCACAACCCGTCGCTCTCCGATTTTGCCGCCGAGGTGCGCGGGCCGCAGTTCCCGGCGCCGCTGCGCGCCGTGCGAATCGACCTCGACGAGCTCTACAGCGCCGACAAGCCCGAAGCGGAGCGAAAGCTCTCGGCGCTGCTCGATCGCATGCGGGTCCTGAGGCCTTCGCATCTCTACCTCACGGCCTATTCCCCGGCCACCGGCGCGGCATACTTTCCCAACCGTCACCTGCC
>JANMXB010000416.1:0-8390 GCA_031380765.1 Pseudomonadota bacterium
GATTGATGCCTTCGGCCACGACATCCATGGCGCCTGAAGGATCGACGCGGTAGACATTCATCGGCAGTTCCGGCGCTGCCTTGTTGCCTTCGTACCAGCCGAGGATGCCGAAGGTCGGATCGGTGAACCAGATTGCCCCGTCCGAGGCGACGACGATGTCGTTTGGCGAATTGAGGCGCTTGCTCTGAAACGAATCGGCGATGACGGTGAGCGTGCCGTCGTGCTCGGTGCGGGTCACGCGCCGCCCGCCATGCTCGCAGGTCACCATGCGCCCCTGCCGGTCGCGCGTGTTGCCGTTGGCGTTGTTGGAAGGCTTGCGGAACACGCTCACCTGGCCGGATTCCTCGTCCCAGCGCAGCATTCGGTTGTTCGGGATGTCACTCCAGACCAGGGCCCGGGTGTCGCCGAGCCACACGGGGCCTTCTGCCCAGCGGCAGCCGGTGGCGAGCCGCTCGATGCTGGCCGACATCAGGCGGCAGGCGTCGAACGAGGGATCGACCGAAACGACGGCAGGATCGGGATAGCGGGAGCTGGGCTGCCATTCAGTCATGGTCGATCCTTTGTCAGTTCAGCTGCACATACTCGTATTCGACCGCCAGGTTGTTGATGCCACGCTCGGGCGGCGCGATCCAGCCCGCCATCTTGCCCGGGGCGACGACTTTCTGCATCAGGCTTTTCACGAAGGTGCGGTCCGCGTCCGAGGGCACCCACTCGTCCTTGCGGCGCTCGTACTCGTCTTTGGGAATCAGGTTGCCGCCGGTGTCCACGGGCAGGCCCGCCCAGGCGCCGATCGAGCGGCGGAAACGGATGTTGGGCAGTGTGAGGCGCAAATCGTGGCCGGCCCGCTCGATCGCGCGGTTCCAGCGCCGCATGCCGATCTCGCAGTCCTTGAGGTACGACTCGCGCATGACCTCGTTCAGCGCATTGAGCATCGGAACCTCCTGCACGCCCCCGGGCATCTGCAACGGCATCGTCGCATCGCGCAGCACATGGTCGGTGTACGCCGACTCGTCCGGGCGGCCCTTGAGGCCATTGGCGAAATTCGAGGCCGAGTTGGAGGAGATCTCGCTGCCGAAAAGGTCCAGCGACGAGGAGCACCAGAAGTTGATGTACTTCTGCAGGGTCGGCAGGTCGACTGCGCCGGCGCGGCGGATCGCCGCCGGATCGTCCGTGCCCAGCTCCTTCATCACTTCGAGCGTGCGCTTCACCACGCGCCCGAGCCCGGTCTCGCCGACGAACATGTGGTGCGCTTCCTCGGTCAGCATGAAGCGGCAGGTGCGCGACAGCGGGTCGAACCCGGATTCGGCCAGGCTCTTCAACTGGTACTTGCCGTCGCGATCGGTGAAGTAGGTGAAGCAGTACAGCGACAGCCAGTCGGTGACCGGCTCGTTGAAGGTCGAAAGGATCCTCGGCTTGTCGGTGTCACCCGAATGGCGCGCAAGCAGCTCCTCGGCTTCCTCGCGCCCGTCGCGGCCGAAGTAGGCGTGGAGCAGGTACACCATCGCCCACAGGTGGCGGCCTTCCTCGACGTTGATCTGGAAGAGGTTGCGCAGGTCATAGAGCGAGGGACACGTATGGCCGAGCAGGCGCTGCTGCTCCACGGAGGCCGGCTCCGTGTCGCCCTGCGTGACGATGAGCCGCCGCAGGATCGAGCGGTACTCGCCCGGCACCTGCTGCCATACCGGCTGTCCCATCGCGTCGCCAAATCCGATCTTGCGCTCCGGCACCTGGTCGGCGAGGAAGATACCCCAGCGGTAGTCGGGCATTTTTACGGAACCGTATTGCGCCCAGCCGTCCGAATCCACCGAAACCGCGGTGCGCAGGTAGACGTCGGCGCCCTGGAAATCGGTCGGGCCCATTTCCCGCCACCAGTTGAGGAAGCTCGGCTGCCAGTGTTCTAGTGCCCGCTGCAGCGTCTTGTCGTTGGCGATGTTGACGTTGTTCGGGATCTTTTCTGCGTAGTCGATTGCCATGGTCAGACCCTTTCCCAGTTGAATTTCGCTTTGCTACCCGTCCCGTACACTTTCAATGCACCCTGCTCGCCGACGGCGTTCGGGCGGTTGAAGACCCAGTTCTGCCAGGCCGTGAGGCGGCCGAAGATGCGCGTTTCCATCGTCTCGGCGCCCGCGAAGCGCAAGGACGCTTCCATGGCGGTCAGCGCATCCGGTGACTGACTCGCGCGCTCCTCGATCGCCAGTCTTATCTCGTCTGCCCAGTCGAGGTTGTCGGGGGTGATCGTGACCAGGCCGAGTTCCCTCGCGGCATCGGCGTCGAGCGGCTCGCCGATGGCCGACTTGCAGCGCTCGATCGGCGTCTCCTCGTCGCAGAAGCGCGTGGCGATGCGCGTGCGGTGGTTTGCCATCTCGTAGGGCCCGAAGTTGAGCGAAGACAACGCGATCTTCGGCGCCCTGGCGGCATCGTCAGGAAGCGCAAGCATGTAGCTGCGGTCGGCTGCAAGGGCCAACTCGGCGAGCGTGCCCGCAAAACACGACCCGGCATCGATGAGCGCGATCAGCGAGCGCGAAGCCACGTCGATGCGCGAGAAAGTGCGGCGGATGAAGCCGAGCGTCTCGCGCACGAACCAGTGTTTCTCGTGGGCAGCGAGCGCCTTGTCGGCGGCAAGCACGGCCTCCACCGAGCCTTCGGTCTTCAGCACCCAGGTGCCGACCTCGGCGTCGTTGGTGCGCAGGAGCAGCACGGCATCGTCCAATTCTCTTGCCATCGCGAGCGGCCACCACTGGTCGCCTTGCGCGAGGATTGCATCGATCGTCGTGGGCTGCGCTCCCTGCGGGCCGTTTACGGTGATCGTCGCGTTCCGCGCGGCGCGGTCGATCGCGACGTCGACATTGGGGTAGTGGTAGCCCTTGTCATCGATCGTGCGCTTGAGTGGCGTGAGCGCCACGCCCTTCGCAGTCTCCGGCCGGTCGGAAAGCTTCGCCAATTCGAGCGCGCGGGCCTTGACCATTTCGGTGAACGCCTGGGGTTTTGCCACATGATCGACCAGGCGCCATTCCTTGGCGCGGTCGGCGCGCACGCCTTCCGAAGTCGTACAGAAAACATCTGCCAGGTCGCGGCGCATCTTGCGCTTGTCGACCAGTCGCGTGAGGCCGCCGGTACCGGGCAGCACGCCCAGCAGCGGCACTTCGGGCAGGCTGACCGCGGAGGAGCGATCGTCGATCATGGCGATTTCGTCGCACGCGAGCGCCATCTCGTAGCCGCCGCCCGCGGTGGCGCCGTTCAACGCAGCCAGGAACTTGAGGCCCGAATGGCGGCTCGCGTCCTCGATCCCGTTGCGCGTCTCGTTGGTGAACTTGCAGAAATTCACCTTCCACGCATGGGTGCTCTGGCCGAGCATGTAGATGTTGGCCCCCGAGCAGAACATGCGCGGCTTGCCCGAGGTCACCACCACGCTTCTGACTTCGGGGTGCTCGAAGCGGATGCGATTAAGGGCATCGTTGAGCTCGATGTCGACGCCCAAGTCGTACGAGTTGAGCTTGAGCTTGTAGGTCGGGAAAAGCCCCTTGTCCTCCTGGATGTCGAGCGTGAGCGTCGCCACCGGCGCGTCGATCGAGAGCTTCCAGTGGTTGTACTTTTCCGGGGTGGTGTCGAAAGTGATCATCGGGCTTCCTGTAGGGCGGTCGGGTGGGCGGCCTTGCGCAGCTCGGCAAGGCTCTGGCGCAGCGTGCGGCCCGCGGTATTCACGGACACGTCGGCCTGTGCGTAAAGATGGGTGCGCTCGATCAGCAGTTGCTTCAGGTCGTCCATCGCCGCGGCGTGGCCGTGGATCGGGCGCATGTCGCCCTGCGCGATCACGCGCCCCATGTGCTCCTCCGGCGCGGCTTTGAGCCAGACGGTGAAGCACGCTGCGAGCAGGCGCGCATAGGTTTCCGGCGCAGTCACCAGGCTACCGCCCGTCGCGAGCACGCAGCGCTCGTTTTCTGCGAGGACCCGCTCGAGCGCGCGTCTTTCGAAGCGGCGGTAGCCTTCCTGTCCGTACATTCCGAAGAGCTCCGACAACGTCGTGCCCGCCTCGCGCTCGATTTCGCGGTCCAGTTCGATGAAGGCAAGCCCGAGCTCGGCGGCAAGCCTGGCCCCGAGCGACGACTTGCCGGCGCAGCGCAGGCACACCAGCGCGATCCGGTCGCGCCTGGGCACGCCAGCCGATTCGCGCACCAGCTCCCCCACCGGGACCTGCATTGCGTGGGCAAGCTGGCGCAAGAGCAGGATGGACATGTTGCCCTGGCCCGATTCGAGCTGCGCGAGGTAGCGCTCCGAAACGCCGGAAGAAAGCGCCAGGGCCTTGCGCGTTATCCTGCGGCCGTCGCGCCAGGCGCGCACGCGCTCGCCCAGGCTGGCGAGGAAAGCCTCGTCTTCGGACTGGGTCGGTGGCAGCGGTGCGGTGGAGTTCAAGATAGGGTGATGTGAAAGGGGATGTGAAAGGGGGGGTGTGTGTGAAATATAGTGCTTGATTTAATTATGAACTGCAATATAATGTCTGTCAATGGATCTTGAAATCACCATTCTCGTCGGCACGATGACCGGCACCGCGCAGTTGGTTGCGCAGGAGCTCGAGCTGATCTGGGACGGCGAAGGCGTCGCGGTCAAAACCCTGCTCATGGACGATGTCGACGCGTCGGTTTTCGCGCGCGAGGGCGTGTTCCTCATCTGCACCTCGACTTACGGCCAGGGCGATGTGCCCGACAACGCGAAGAAGCTCTACGACGCTTTGCGTGCGAATCGCCCCAACCTTGCCCACGTGCGCTATGGCGTGTTCGGGCTGGGCGACCGCACCTACGCGGAGACCTTCAACTTCGGCGGCAAGCGGTTCGACGAAGTGCTTGGCGAGCTTGGCGCGCAGCGCATCGGCGAGCGCATCCAGCACAATGCGTCGTCGGGAGTGCTGCCCGAAGAAAAAGCGGAGGAGTGGGCCGGGGAGTGGCTGGCCGAGGTCCGCGAGCGGGTGGCCGCCACCGCCTGACCGATCCTGCATAATCGCCGGGTCCGCGGTAAAAACGCCAGACCGGAGGAGGTGCAGGCGATGATGGACGACAACGCAGCCCCGGTATCGAGACGCGGCCGCAGAGCGGCGCTCAGGCTCATGGGAGGGGCGCTTGCCGCGCCTTTCATTCTTGGAAGCGCAGCGCGCGCGCAGGCTGCGTGGCCGACCAAGCCGGTGCGCTACATCAACCCCTATCCCGCCGGCGGCGCAACCGACACGCTCTCGCGTCTGTTCTGCGCATCGATGACCGACCTGACCGGCCAGCAGTGGGTGGTCGACAACCGCGGTGGCGGCGGCGGCGATATCGGCGTGGAAATGGTGGCCAGGTCCGAACCCGACGGCTATACCCTCGGCCTGGGCGGCATTGCCTCGCACGCGATCTCCCCCACGCTCAAGGCCGGCAAGCTGCCTTTCGATGCGTCGAAGGACTTCACGTTCATCACGAACATCTGGTCGCTGCCGAATTTCCTCGTCGGGCACCTGGGCCTGCCCGCCAATACCGTGCCCGAGCTCATCGATCTCGCGCGCCGCAACCCGAAAAAATATTTCTACGCCTCGGCCGGCCTGGGTACGACCCTGCACCTGTCCGGCGAACTGTTCAAGCTGCTGGCCGGCGTGGACATAGTGCACGTGCCTTATCGCGGCGCGGCGCCTGCCATGACCGATATCCTTGGCGGGCAGGTGCATCTGATCTTCGACAACATCCCGGGCGCGCTTGCGCAGTACAAGCCCGGCAAGGTCAAGGGCTTTGCCGTCACTACCGCCGCGCGCAGTTCCATCGTGCCGGATATCCCCGCACTGGCGGAATTCCTGCCCGGATTCGACGTGACTTCATGGACCGCGTTGATCGGCCCGGCCCGGATTCCGGCCAGCGTGGTGGACCGAATTTCGATGTTCTCGAAGCAGGCGCTGGAGAGTCCGGGACTCAAGCAGGCGTTTTTCGAGCGCGGCGCCACCGCATGGTGGTCGAGCTCGGCGGAGGTGACCGCCTACAGGGCCAGCGAAGAAAAGAGGCTGGGCGATATCATCCGGAAGGCGAAAATCACGCTCGATTAGGGAGGCCGGCCGAACCACGCCTTGCGGTCGTGGACCGAAGTCGTTTTGCGCTATTTTTTCTGGAACAGCACCAGCTTCATGTCCTTGGTCAGATCCGCCTTCGTCGCACGCATGCTTATTTCATAGCGCGCGCCGGGCACCGCAATGGGCGGGCTGAAGCTGAAGCCGAAATTTCCATTTGCATCGGCCTTGACGGAGGTGTTCAGAATCGGCTGCGTGATGCCGAACAATCCGGCGACCGACGCAATCCCCTGCACCTGCACCTCGACCGTGGCGTCGGGCGCGGTACGCCCGCGAATCTCGGTGTTGCCGCCGCCGACCTCGGCGTTGTTCGCATGGCTCAGCACCTGCAACGGCAGCGTGGTTGCCGCAGCCGCCTGCGGTGCGACGGTAAATTTCCAGGTTTCGAGGACTGCGTTACCCGCCCGGTCCCGTGCGCTCACCTCCACCGGATAGACGCCGGGCGGCAGATCGGCGCGGAAATTGAAGAACTGCGGTGAAATGGTGGCGTTCTGGGTCACATCCCTTCCGGCGAGCAACACCCGCACACTTTTCGGATCGACGCCGACGCCGCCCGTGTCGTCGAAGGTTGCCGAAATGGAAACCTGGCTGCCGGATGCGACGGTCTCGCCATTGTGCGGCGACAAATTCTTGATCACCGGCGGTTTGGCATCGGCGATCAGGGGTTGGCGCAAAGCGGCGCGCACCGTTCGGCCGCCGGCGGCGAGGGCGCCGGTGATGGTCAGCGTGGCGGGGAAATTGTCCATCCGGCGGATGGTATAGCTGCCCTCATACTGTCCGCTGCGCACCTCGCGCATAGGGATGTCGCTCGCGACGCCGTCGATGGTGAAGCTGGCTGCGGCACCCGGGGTGCCGCTCAGCGTGAATTTCAGTTCCGCGCCGGGTTCGATCTTGCCGAGCGGGACGACACCAAAGGTGGTGATTAGCGGCCCCGCTTGCGCGGCTGGGGCCGGGACCGCAGGGGCGGGAACGGCAGCGGCCGGGGGAGGGCCGGTTCGCCACGGCACTTTGATCGTGTCGCTGGCTGACTGGCCCCGCGAGCTGAGGGTTGCGCGGATGGCACTGTTGGCCATTGCCCTATCAGTGCGCCTGACCGTATAGGTGCCTTCGTAGACACCTTCAGACACTTCCTTCAACGGGATGATCCGGTTGATTCCGCCGATTCGCACGCTGGCCTTGGCTCGCGGCGTGCCTTCCACCGTAAACGTCAGCTCGACGCCGGGGGCCAATTCCTCCGGAGTGACGGTGAAATTTTCGATCTCGGGAGGGGCGATCGGCTGCTTGGCGGCCGCCGCTGGGGCGAATGCGGCGATCGATGCGAGCGCCAGCAGAAGCACGAACAGATTTGGACGACGGTCAGCGTGGTTCATGGGATGCCCTCGGGTCAGCGACAGCGCAATTCTTCTTCAGTTTCATGCGCCACTCCGTGCACCAGCGTACAAAGGGACCGGGGCAGGGCGCGCGCGATCGGATTGCCCTGCGCCAGGTCCGATTGCGCAATGCCGTGACCCTGGCAGACGAGAAAGGCCGCGATTAGGGCGCGTCGGGCCCCCGCGTGAACTCGCCCGCGCAGGCGGGCGGGCACGCGTCGACACCCGGTACGCCGAGCGCGGGTTGCGAGAATCCTTCGCGCGCGCGCCAGCCGGGGTATTTGAGAAACAGGTTGAGGATGGTTCCGCCGGGGTCGTAGGTGATTTTTTTCCCGGGATTCAGCGCCTCCCAGCGCGCGTGCAACTCCCGCCCGGTGCGGTAGTGCGGAACCCGGAAGGTGACGCGATACAGCGTCTGCGACCGCCACCCGGCGTCCTTCGCTTCGGACGCCCACAAGGCCCGGCCGGCCTCGATGTTGGAGCTCTGGTCGAGCTTCCACTGCTCGTGGCCGAGAATGTCGCCGAAGATGTAGAGCCGTCCGTCGACGATTTCCCACGCCGTCGGGTCGGTGCTCATTTTCACGCCGTAGGCCATGCCGTTCGAGCAGAATCCGCCGAACTGCGGCTCGTAGGCGGAGGGCGATGCGAGGTATGTCCGGCGGCGCGCTTCGGAGGCAAAGTAGTACGTCCGGCCCTCGTGCGTGGCGGCAATCGCCGGGTCGCCGCGCTGCGGCCGGCCGATTTCGAAGTAAGCGACCGGGTCGTGCCCGAGCAGCATCAGGTCGCGTCCTTCAGCGTCGATCAAAGTGGCGTTGAGCGTGCCGCAGCCGCACAGTGCGGCGGCGACGATGGCCGGGAGCAGGAATCTCACGCGGACAGTCTAGCAAATTCCGCTTCGCGCAACCGCTCTCCTGGCAATGGATATACTGCAAAAAACACGGAGG
>JANMXB010000420.1:0-6840 GCA_031380765.1 Pseudomonadota bacterium
GACAGGACCTGGCGCCCCAGCTTCAGGCTGTCGCTGATGGTCGCGGTCTGCGAGAGGTCGAGCAGGGTCTGCGCGAGATAGCGGTCCTTCACGTCGAGGTTGACCGCTATCTCGCGCAGACCTTGCTCGACCTCTCGCAGACCGCGACCATCAACGACAGCCTGAAGCTGGGACGCCAGGTCCTCTCGGAGCTGGGCGCCATCAACACGCTGCACAAGGCGCAGGTGGAGCAGGCGAGCTTCGCGGTGCTCAAATCCCCCGACGTGCCCTCGATCCTCATCGAGACCGCGTTCATCAGCAACCCGGAAGAGGAGATGCGCCTGAACGACGACACCTACCAGGACAAGCTCGCGCGCGCGATCCTGAACGGCATCAAGCGCTACTTCGCCAAGAACCCGCCGCGGCCGCACTCGCCGCTGGCCGCCGCCGCATCCGGGCCGGCGAAAAAAATGGCCAACTAGTTCGGCGCGCAATTAGAACCTGCCGTTGACGGCGGCGGCGATTCGTTAGTACTGTGGGGCACATCCTCGTCGCATTCTCGCCCACTTCGCGCCCACAGGAGGCCGTGATGGCAGTCCATATCATCCGCTTGGTTCTGGTTCTGGCGTGCGCGGCCGTGTCTTCCGAAGCCGCCATTGCGCAGGAGAAGCTCAAGGTCGGCTTGCTGCCGTTCTCCGAGTCGCTGGGCGCAGTCATCGCCGATCGCCAGGGCTATTTCAAGGCCGAAGGACTCGACGTCGAGATTACGAAGGTCAGCAGCGGCGCGGTGGCCGTGCCCGTGCTCCAGGCCGGCAAGCTTGACATCATCTTCAGCAATACGGTGTCGACGCTTCAGGCAATGGAGCAAGGCCTCGACGCCGTGATCCTTGCGCCTGGCGCGGTGGTCCGCGCGAGCGGCCCCGACACGACCATTGCGCTGATGGTGCGCAAAGGTTCGGTGAAAGGCATCAAGGAGCTGGAGGGCCGGCGCGTGGCCGTCAATGTCATCAACAGCACGGCCTGGCTGCATGCCGTCGCAATGCTGGACAAGCACGGGGTGGACCGCGGCAAGGTGCGGTTTACTGAGATTCCATTTCCACAGATGAACGACCCTCTGCTCAACAGCCAGGTCGACGCCATCTACCAGGTCGAGCCGTTTCGCTCGGTCCTCATGGCCAGCGGCAAAGCCGAGGTGCTCGGCTACCCGTATGTGGAAACCCTGCCGAACTCGGACATCACCCAGTACCTTGCGATGGCCCCCTGGGTCGAGAAAAACCGCGCGACCGCGGTCAAATTCGCGCGCGCGATCGCGAAAGGCGCCCAGTTTGCCAATGTGCCCGCCAACGAAGCGGCCGTGCGCGAAGCCAATGTGCAGTTCACCGGCCTCAATCCCACGCTCAAGGACGTTGTCATGCTGCCGCGTTTCGGCACGGCAGTGAGCGCCGCGGAAATCGACCGCACGATGGACCTAATGCTCAGGCACGGGATGCTCAAGCAGAAGGTCGACCTCGCCAGGCGCGTCCTCTCCGTACCCTGACCCGGCCTGCTCCATGGCCGCCCCGCCGTTCCTGCGTGTGCACGGCGTACGCAAGTCGTTTGCCGGACAGGCCGGCGTCACGGCTGCCCTGAGCGGCATCGATCTCGAAATCGAGCGCGGCTCGTTCGTGTCCATCGTGGGCCCCTCGGGCTGCGGCAAGTCGACCCTCCTGCAGATCGTTGCCGGACTGGTCGACGCTTCCGAAGGCTCGGTCACTCTCGCCGGGCGCAACGTGACCGCGCCCCCGCCAGAAATGATCTACGTGTTTCAGCAGTACACGCGCTCCCTGTTCCCGTGGATGACCGTCGAGCGCAACGTCGCCTTCGGCCTTGAAAATCGCGCGCAGGGCGCGCGCGACTCGATTGCCGCGCGCACGCGCGAATTCATCGCCCTAGTCAGGCTCAACGGCTTCGAGCGCCATTACCCCTGGCAATTGTCCGGGGGCATGCAGCAGCGGGTGGCCATTGCGCGGGCGCTGGCCTGCGGACCCTCGGTGCTGCTGATGGACGAACCGTTCAGCGCCGTCGATGCCCTCACCCGCGTCGGCTTGCAGGAACTAGTGCTGAAACTGTGGCGGGAGATCGGCCTTACGGTCCTCTTCGTGACCCACGACTCCGACGAGGCGATCTATCTCTCCACGCGCGTGGTCGCGATGAGCCGCGCGCCGGCAACGATCGCGCTCGATCTGCCGATCGCCCTGCCGCGCCCGCGCGACCAGATCGCCACGCGCGCCCTGCCGGCTTACCTTGAATACCGGGCCCGCCTCCTCGCGCAGCTGTTCGCGGACGAAGGCCTGGCCGCCGGCGAGGCGGCATGAGGGCCGCCCTCCTTTGGCGCACGCGCCTGCTCGGCGTGGCCTTCATCCTCGTGCTCCTCGTGCTGTGGGAAATCGTCGCGGCGAGCGGGCTCCTGCCGGCGATGAGCTTTCCGCGCATGAGCGTGATCCTGCAGACCCTGTGGAGGCTCATCGTTTCGGGCGAGCTCCCGGGCGAGCTGGGGCCGAGCATGCTGAGGATGTTCGCCGGCTATGCCGTCGGCGCCGCCCTGGGCGTGCTCTGCGGGCTCCTCATGGGCTATTTCCGCGTCGCCTACAACCTGCTCGAGCCGATCACCGAATTCCTGCGGCCGATCCCGAGCCCCGCGTACATCCCGATCGTGATCCTGTTCCTCGGCATCGACGACGAGATGAAGGTTTTCATGATTGCGTTCGCCTCGTTCTTTCCGGTGCTCCTGAACACCTACAGCGGGGTGCGCAGCGTCGACCCGGTGCAACTGCAGACCGCGCGGACTTTTGGCGTCAGCGGCAACACGCTCCTGTGGAAAATAGTCCTGCCCGCGTCCTCGCCCTACATCTTCACCGGCCTGCGCGTGAGCCTGGCCGTGGCGCTGATCGTGATGGTGATCAGCGAGATGGTCGCCGCGAGCAGCGGGATCGGCTATTTCATCCTGAGCGCGCAACGCTCGTTCAAGGTCCGCGAAATGTTCGCCGGAGTCATCACGCTGGCGCTCGTCGGCTATGCGCTGAACCGGGTGTTTCTTCTTATCGAGGCCAAGGTCCTCGCCTGGCACTACGGCTACACGGAACAGCAGCGGAACTAACTCTGCGGGTACTCGGATACCTCGACCAGGTTGCCATCGGGATCGCGGAAATACACCGACCGGATCGGGCCCATTGCGCCTCGGCGCGCGACCGGTCCGGCCTCGATCGGGACGTTCTCTTTTTTCAGATGTGCGATCACCTCATCTAGCGGCACGGCCGCGATCAGGCAGAAATCGCCCGAGCCGAAAGTGGGCGCGCGCGCCTTGGTCGGCGTCTCGGTGGAGCGGTCCTGCAGGTTGATCTTCTGCTTGCCGAAGAGGAGCGCGTGGCGCGCCTGACCTTCGGGTCCGCGGAAGAACTCGCGCTCGAAACCGAGCACCCGCTCGTAAAACTGCGTGGTCGCCTCAACGTCGTTCACGGTGAGGACGAGGTGGTCGACGCGGTCGATCATTCCGTTTGTGGCCATTTTTTGTTCCACTGTTTTCCAAAACTGGCATCGTAACTGTCCTGACAGCCGCTCGCAGTCTTGGTGTTATACAAAAAAGTCGTACTTTCCTCAGACAACGCCGGCCGCCCGCAGGCTCTCGACCTCGGCCGCTCCCATGCCCAGCATCTCGGCCAGTACTGTACCAGTGTGTTCGCCGAGCCGTGGTTCGCGCGTGGGCGAGGCCCCCGCGTCCCCGGAAAATTTCGCGGGCTGACCCGCCATCTGCAGGAGCCGCGCCGCATCCGCCGTGGGCTGCTTTCGCGTCCACGCCTCGATGGCGGCTTTCAACGGCGCGTAGTTTTCGCGCCGCGCCGGGTTGCCGGCAAACCTGGGATCCCCCGCGAGCTGCGCCTGTCCGATCGCATCAGGCGATTGCCGACGCGCGCCGGCGCCTCACAGGTCGAGCACCAGCAATTCGGTTTGCGAGCGGACGCAGCAAGGCATGAGTTCCCCCTCCTGCTCCCGCGGCGTGAGGACGAAATCGTTATGCTCGGGGACGCCCTCGAGATACCTCGTGCGGCAGGTGCCGCAGATGCCCTGCTCGCAGGAAGTCTCCAGACCGATCCCCGCGTCCTGCAGGACATTGGCGATCGAGCGGTCCGCCGGAATGTGAAATTCCAGCCCGCTCCTGGCCAGGCGCACGCGAAAAGGGAGCATGGGGCGCGTCTAGCTGATCACGATGCGTGCCGGGCTTTCACGCCTTCGAGGTTCGCCTGGATTCGCGCGGCACGCTCTTCGTCCGGCACGCTGTCGCCGTCGAGGATCGCGGCGAGGACTGCGCGCCCGATCGAGCGCAGGAGCGACCTTTCGTCGGCCCGGCCTTTCGGCGCAATCGCAAGAACGGTGTCGTGCGTATAGGTATGGATCGGCCTGCCGTCGGCGCGGGGCTGCTGCGCGGTCACTTCGATTTCACCGCGGAGCGCCTTGCGGCAGAGCCTGCGCCACATGGCCACGCCGAGGTCCGTGGTCCCCAGGTGCTCCAGCGCATGCACCGCGATCGGCCGCTGGCTGGTCTGCGCATCCCAGTCGCCCGGCAAGCGCTGCCGCTCGGCGTACGGCCTGTGACCGGTTTGCCCGACGAAGTCGACGGTATCGCGCCCGCATTCCTCGCGCTTGCCTTCGCCGAATGGATCGACGTCGTCATTGAAGTGCCGCCAGCCCATGATCCAGCAATGCGTGTCGTCGATCGGCACGGTCCAGCGCGTGATGCTCGCCCGGTTGAAGAATTTCTCTGCCCCGGCCTTTTCCAGCAAGGCGCCGACCTGGCCCACGTTCGGCAGCCAGATATGGTTGGAGCGTACCCATACAAGCTTGCCTACCCGACGCACGGTCACGTAGTACATGCCCAGGCCGTCGGGCGTCTCCGCCCAGTCGTAGGTCGGCTGCGCGGCCCAGGCGGCGCTGAACTGGATGGTGGTGATATTGCTGTGCAGCCAGTACGCGTGCGCCGGATCGACGAAGTTGTCCATCACCTGCAGCCAGTTGCAGTCGTAGTGCACCGAATACGGCACCAGCTCGTTGCCCGGCCGCTCGTAGGTATCGAGCAAGGGGAATTCGGGCTTCGCGTCTGGCGGACCCATGTACGCAAACACGAGGCCCCGGTATTCGCGCGCCGGGTAGGCACCCTGCATCACGGTTTTGGGAATGCGGCTCTCCGGCGGCTCGGCGCCCGCCTGCACGATAGTGCCGTCTATGTCGAACTGCCAGCCGTGGTAGCAGCAGCGGATGCCCTGCTCGCAGATGATGCCGAATTCGAGCGATGACCCGCGATGGCAGCAATGCAGGTGCAGCACGCCGACGCGTCCGCCCTTGTCCCGGAACGCGACCAGCTCCTCGCCAAGGATGCGGATTGCAAGCGGCACGTCGGTCAGCTCCGATGCGAGGCACACAGGCTGCCAGAAGCGGCGCATGAGCTCGCCCATGGGCGTTCCGGCATCGGTGTGCGTGACTTCCGGGTCTTCCGGCGGCACGGCCCGCAAGGTGTAGCCCGAATACGGGCGCGGCATGACGGCTTTGGGTTGCGCGCTCATATGAATTCTCCTTTTCGCCGGTCGGCGCTACTTTCCGGCGAGCGCGAACTTGCCGTCGCGAACCGTCAGCATGACCACGCTCTCCGGCTTGGTGCCGAAATGGTCGTTGGGCCCGTAGCTGTACACGGCCGTGACGCCGACGTGGTCGCGCATGCCTTCAATGGCGTCGCGCACCTTTTCGGGGTCGGTGCCGGCCTTCCTCACCGCCTGCATGATCATCATTGCCGCGTCGTAGCCGTTGCCGGCGAAAGTGGCCGGCGGCTTGCCGTATTTTTTCTCGTAGGCCTGCACGAACCCCTCGACGACCGCTTTCTGCGAATCGCCGGCCGGGAGCGCGGAGGTCACGTAGATCTTCGACGAAGGCAGCAGAATGCCGTTGGCCGAATCGCCCGCGAGCCGCAGGAAATTGAAGTCGTTGGCCGAGTGGGCGAGATAAAGCGGCGTCTTGATGCCAAGGGACCGGTGGTTCTTGGTCGCGATCGCCAGGCCGGCGCCGGTCGCCCACAGCACGGTCGCCTCCGCATCCGAGCCGCGGATCTTGGTCAGCTGCGGCGACATGTCGGTATCGGCGTTGCCGAAAGTCTCTTTCGCGACAATTGCGATTCCCGAAGCCGCGGCGGCCTTCTCGAGCGACTCGCGGCCGGCGGTGCCGAAGGCAACGTCCGAATTGAGGATCGCGATCTTCTTGATGCCTTTGGCCTGCATGTCCTTGAGCATCACGCCGAGCACCACCACGTCGGTGAGGGGGGCAAGGAAAGAGTAGCGCTTCTGCTCGGGCGGCAGCACGATGCCGCGCGACGCCCCGTTGGCGATCATCGGCACCTTGGCGCGCTCGACCGTGTCGGTCACCGCGAAGGCCGAGCCCGAGCTCATGGGCCCAATGATGGCGACGACCTTTTCCTGCTCGATGAGGCGCTTGGCGCCGGACACCGTCTTGGTGTTGTCGCTCTCCGAGTTCACATTGATGAACTGCACCTTGCGGCCATTTATGCCGCCTGCCGCGTTGACCTGGTCGACGGCCAGGTTCACACCGTCAACGCCCGGCCCGCCCAGCGATGCGATGAACCCCGAGGTTTCGAGCAACCCGCCGATTCTGATGTCCTGCGCATGCGCCATCGGAACGGCCAGCAACGCGGCCGCGAATGCCGCGGCGATACCTTTTAGACGACCCATGATGCGACTCCTGTGGTTGATGTGAAGGGGATTCATCCGACGACACGCAAACGGGTTTTGGAAGCAGGAATCGCCGCATCCCCGCCGCCGTCCC
>JANMXB010000422.1:0-3110 GCA_031380765.1 Pseudomonadota bacterium
CGACATCATCGTCGCGGCCGTGCCCATGGTCATGCAGGTCCCCGGCGAGCGCGCGATAGTGTCCTCGATCTCGTTCCAGTCGCCCTGCGTGATGCGCCCGGCGCGCAACTCGTCCCAGTATTTCCAGGTGTCCGAACCCGACCCCAGCGTCTGGTCGCGCCAGTGGGAGTTCAGCATCGGGCCCGCGGGCAGGTAGATCGCCGGCAGGTTCATGCTCGTGGCGCCCATGATGAGCGCAGGCGTCGTCTTGTCGCAGCCGCCCATGATCACCGCGCCATCGGCCGGATACGAGCGCAACAGCTCCTCGGTTTCCATCGCGAGGAAGTTGCGGTACATCATCGTCGTGGGCTTCTGCATCGTCTCGGCCAGCGCCATCGCCGGCATCTCGAGCGGAAAACCGCCGGCCTGCCAGACCCCGCGCTTTACTTCCTCGACGCGCTGCTTGAAATGGGTGTGGCAATGGTTGATGTCCGACCAGGTGTTGATGATCGCGATCACCGGCTTGCCGGCGTAGTCGGTGCGGTCGTAGCCCATCTGCGCGGTGCGCGAGCGATGGCCGAAAGAACGCAGGTCGTTGACGCCGAACCAGCGGTGGCTGCGCAAGTCTTCGGGTTTTTTCTTCATGCGGACTCCTCGTCTGCGGGGAACGGCGATTCTAATCCGCCCAGCGTATCATCGGCGCATGCAAGTTCTTTCGTTTTACGATGCGCCCGAAAAGGTCGCCCGTACGTTCGTCGCGTGGATGGCGAGCTGGTGGCGGGTCTTCCATTTCGGCGCCAAGGCGCTGGTCATGGCGGCTTCGCCCTCGGCCTACGACCGGGCGACCTCGAACCTGATGGCGCGCCAGATCTATTTCACCGCCTGGCAGATCCTGCCCGGATTCGTGCTCGTTTCGGCGCTCCTGAGCTACATGGTGATCCGGATCGTGATCGCGGCCGCGGTGACCTACGGCCTGGAGGACTACGCGCTCGACCTTGTGGTGCGCGTGCTGATGCTGGAGCTGATTCCGATGTTCGTCGCGCTTTTCGTCGCGTTGCGCTCGGGCGCCGCGATCAACACCGAAGTCGTCCTGATGCACATCCGCGGCGACCTGGAGTCGCTGCAGCGCGCGGGCGAGGACCCGATGCGCCACCAGTTAGTGCCCAGGGTGGTGGGCAGTGCCGTCTCGGTATTTTCTTTGACGGTCATCGCCTGCTCGATCGCATTGGTGCTCGCCTACTGCGCAACCTACGGTTTCTCGACCGGAGGCATCGAGGACTACACCCTGGCGATCAGCCGCATTTTCAATGTCGTGATCACGCTCGGCCTGGGCCTCAAGGCGGTGTTTTTCGGCCTCGCCGTCGCGATCATCCCGATCACCGCAAGCCTCGATGCGCCGCGCGAAACGCGCTACGCGCCCATTGCGGTGCTCAACGGCATGGTGCGGCTGTTTCTCTCGCTTGCGCTGATCGAGGGTGCCTCGCTCGCCTTCAAGTACATATAATCCCGCGCTCCATGGATCAACCTCCCCAGATCCCGCCTGCGCCGGACCCAGCGCTCGCCGAAACCGCCACTTCGGCGCCGATCCGTCACCTCGAGTTCAAGGTTGCGCTGCTGCTCGCGTTGACGCTGGTGCTCGCCGGGGCTTTTACGGCCTACGTGCTCTACGCCAGGGGCGTGTTCGACAGAACGCAGAGAGTGGTTCTGCTGACCGACGACTCCGAGGGGGTGAACGTCGGGATGCCGCTTACCTTTGCGGGTTTCTCGATCGGGCGCGTGCGGGGGATCGAGCTCGCCGATGACGCCAAGGTGCGCATCCTGATCGACGTGCCGACCCGGGAAGCCCGCTGGCTCCGGGAGTCGAGCGTGTTCGTGATCGAGAAGCCGCTGGTCGGTGGGGTGCGCATCCGCGCCGTCAGCGGGCAGCTCGAAGATCCCCCCCTGCCCAACGGCGCGGTGCGCACTGTGCTGCGCGGCGACACCAGCGAGGAAATCCCGCGCCTCGTCTCGAGTGTGAAGGCACTGCTCGAGAACCTGCAGCGCATGACCGCCGCGGACTCGAGCCTCAACGCGAGCCTGGGCAACGTGCACACCGTGACCGGGCGCATGGCCGGCCGCTCGGGCGTGCTGGCGGCTGCGCTTGGCAGCGAAGACAACGCGAAGAAAGTGTTCGCCGCGCTCGAGCGCACCAACGCGCTGCTCGACTCGATGGGCCGCGTCTCGGCCAATCTCGACCGCACGCTGGTCAAGGCCGACCAGCGTGTGTTCGGGACCGGCGGCGTGAGGGACGAGACGCAGAAGGCAGTGGTGCAGCTCAACTCGATCCTGGGCGATGCCAGGGAGAGCCTCAGGAAAGCCGATGCCGTGCTCGCGGACGTGCAGAAGATCGGCGCGAATGCGAGCACCGCGACGCAAGGTCTCGGGGCGCTGCGCAGTGAAGTCGACGCGAGCCTGCGCAAGGTGAACAGCCTGATCGACGAGGTCAACCGCAAATGGCCTTTCAAGCGCGACCTGGAATTGAAGCTGCCGTGAAGGGGGCCTCCATCACGCTTTGCGTCGCAGCGCTGCTCAGTGCGTGCGGGGGGACGCCGCCGGCGCCTGATTGGCAGTCGAACGCTTCCGTTGCGCTGAAGAATTTCGAGACGGCCTATCTCAAGGGGGACACCCGGGTCGCGGAGAGCGAGTTCGCGCGGGCGCGGGCCGAAGTTGCCAGCACCGGCCGTGCGGACCTCGTCGCACGCGCGGAGCTCGTGCGCTGCGCTGCGCAGGTTGCGAGCCTTGCCTTCGATGATTGTCCGGGGTTCGCCGCGCTGGCCGCCGATGCGCACGCGTCGGAGCGCGCCTACGCAGCGTACATTTCCGGACGCTGGCAGGGTCTGAACGCGGATCTGCTGCCGGTGCAACACCGCGCCGTAGTCGGAGGCGGAACGCTGCCTGGGGATCCTCTGGCACGACTGGTGGCCGCAGGCGCTTTGTTGCGGGCCGGCCGAATCGACCCTGCAGGCATTTCCAGCGCAAGCGAAACGGCCTCTGCCAACGGATGGCGCCGGCCGCTGCTTGCGTGGCTCGGGGTGCAGGAAAAGCGCGCTGCGGACGCGGGGGATGGCGAGGCGGCCAGCCGTGTGCGCAGG
>JANMXB010000428.1:0-4290 GCA_031380765.1 Pseudomonadota bacterium
ACGAAGCTGATCCGCTCGTCTGTCCAAAATGCCGAAGTAGTAGGGTGCGCGCCTTGCGCCTGGGGTTCTCCATTGCGAATGCAAGCGTATCTCTAAATGTACCGATGTCAGTACATCAATTGGCAGGAAAGCCGCTCCAGGAGCCGTTCTTAAAAATAGAATGTTGAGAATTAAGGCCTGCCGGCCAACGCTCAGTAGCGGTACGACTGGGCGGTACCGAACGGCGGAGTGCGCCCGACGAGGGCCTCAAGAAGGATAAGTTCGGCGTCGGTGTGATTGACCACCGGCGCGCCCATGATCATCTGCGGCGCGCCGCTGGCCATGACGTAGCGTGGCTGGTCGTGATGTTTTGTCCGGACGGTTTCGCGCGCCGTGGGATCGCCGCGCGATGCGATCTCGACCGTGCCGTAGCAAGTGCATACGTAGGTCCGGTCCGTCGCGGCTTCGATGTAGACCGCAGTTCCGCGTATGCCTATCGTCGCGGTGACGGCCTGGATAGTGCGCCTGCGACCAGGAGAGAATACCGACAGGATGCGGCCGGAAAGGATGCGCAGTCCCGTGAGGAAAGGCGAATTGCCTCTGCGGAGGAACTCGACGCTCGATTCCGGGCGGATCAGGAACGCATCGCGGCCGACCACAAACACTACGTCGCCATTGGGACCCGTAACGACCGAGTCGCCCGCCCTCACCTGCATGCCTTGCGTTGCAGGGACGCCATTGACTGCCACTTCGCCCGTCACGGTGTGAACGCCACGCGCAATCCTGTCGGCGGCGAGCAGCTCGCCCAGCCAGCCCAAATTGACCGTTAATCCCGCGCCAACTGCCCCCGCCAGCACCGACCTTCGCGAGGTCATTGGACGGCCTCGGCGGTGATCGCCGATAGCTCGGCGCCGCTTGGCCAGTCGGTGTCGAACTGCCAGCCGTGCTGGACTTCGAGCGCGCTGCGAAACGCAGCGAGGATCTGACTCGCGCGGCCCTCGCGATTCAGCGCGGCCAGCCAAGGATCGATTTCCAGCAGTTTGCCGCGCTCGCCCGACACAGGCGGCTCGGCCGGAAAGACCCCGAATACGACGGCGCAGCCGTCGATCTCGAGCGCGCTGCCGCCGCCGACGCGCATCCCGTGCAGGCAAATCGCCTGGCCGTCGATATACGCGTGCGCCCCAAAGCGCCGCAGCGCGGCAACGACGGGCGAAATACCCCACGCCAGCCACCGGTCGCGGCGCCCGGGCGCGCAGCGCAGCGGAACCGCCAACGCAAAGGCGACCTCGCCGGATTCGGCCCACAGTCCGTCATCCAGCCGTACGGGCGCCGCCGGACGGCCCCACAGGCAAACCGGCGCGTCGCGCTCGCCTTGCGAGCGTGCAAACCCGCGACAGACGGCGGGCAATGCCGAGACACCGTCGGGGTCCAGCCTGATCCAGCGGGCCGCTTGGTCCACCGCGCTATTTCTTCTGCATGAAAAAGGTGAACTCCTTGCCCGCGTCGGAGTGGGCGAGGAGCTGGTGACCGGTCTGCTTGGCGAACATCTGGAAGTCCTTCACCGAACTGGGATCGGTCGCGTCGATCTTGAGCACCTGGCCGCTGGCAAGCTCGGCGAGCTTCTTCTTCGTGCGCAGGATCGGCAGGGGACAGTTCAGTCCGCGGGCGTCGAGCTCGGCGTCGAAATGCATGCTTGTTCCTTACTTGGGCAATGACTGAGGGTTATAGCGTGTCATGCAATCGCCTGGTAGTAAAGATTCTGCGGATGCCGAGCCTCGGCGAAGAAGTACCAGCGTTCCGCCAGCAGCCCCGCGAACTGAACGCAAAAGGCTGCCGCGAGCCAACCCGCTCCGATCAACGCCAACGGAAGCGCGAACGCCGCGAACAGGAAGCCCACCTTCACCGCGCGGACGATCTCGCGCGTCCGGCCATGGAAAAACTCACGGGTGTTGAAGGAGCCGCCCATGGCGCCCTGCGCAATCTGCTCGATTCGCGGGTGCTTGACTCCGATCGCGGTTTGCAAATTCGATTTGTGGCGCAAGTTGCGGTTGCGCAGCAGCGACGCCCCGCGCATGAAAAAAGCGCCCGCGGTCGCAAGCGCGGCCCAAATCACCGCCGGTCCCGCGGCGCCGGGCGCTACCTGCGCGGCCCAGGCTGCGGCGAGCGTTGCGCCCGAGGCGCTGCCGAGCAAGGTGAAATTCGCGATCGTCAGCGGGCTCGCCCATTCCTCGAGGAACTTCAGGCACGCGTAGATCATTGCCGTGCAGACGAAAAGTGCGACGCACGCGGCGACGCCAAGCGCCCCGATCCAGAGCGTCGCCGCGCTCGCCGCGCTGACAAACTGCAGGAATCCGTACGCCGCGATGAGCGCCATTGCGAGCGGCAATGCGATCACCTCGCGCGAGAGCCAGGAGGTGCGCCACTTGGCCGCCGAGCGCCAGGCGCGTTGCGGATGCCCGAGATGAAAGAAGGAAGCGGCGAGACCCGCTCCGAGCAGCGCGAGCGCAATCGCGCTGCCCGCCCAGTAGAGCAGACGCGGCTGCGGAGCGAGGACGCCGAGCGCCGCCGCAACGTCCATCGCGTAAAGAGTGATGAATAACCCCTGCCCCGCGCCGATCAGCGTGGTCAGCAGGATCACCGACCAGGCAGGCCGCATGCGCTCACCAGCTCGTCACGTCGTCGAGCGCTGGCTCGCCCGGCGCCGGTTTGGGGAGTAGTCCGTCCACCTTGAGCGGATTGTCATGCCGCCGCAGGTCTTCCGGCCGAATCTTGAACTCGGTCTTGCGCCGCGGCAGGTAGTGGTTTGCCGGCTGCGTGCCCCACTCCGGCATCAGGGCGTAGCCGCCCGCCTCGCGGATCGCGGTCGAGACCTCCGAGGCCGGATCGTGAATGTCGCCGAAGAGCCGCGCGCTGGTCGGGCAAGCGAGCACGCATGCGGGCTTGCGGTCGCGCTCGGGCAGCGCCTGATCGTATATCCGGTCCACGCACAGCGTGCACTTCTTCATCACCTTCTCGTGCGCGTCGATCTCGCGCGCGCCGTAGGGACATGCCCAGGCGCAGTACTTGCAACCGATGCACTTGTCGTAGTCCACGAGGACGATGCCGTCCTCGGCGCGCTTGTAGGAAGCACCCGTCGGGCACACCGGCACGCAGGGCGGGTCCTCGCAGTGCAGGCACGACTTCGGGAAATGCACCGTCTGCGTATCCGGGTACTCGCCAACCTCGAACGTCTGCACGCGATTGAAGAAAGTCCCGGTCGGATCCTTGCCATACGGGTTGTCATCGGAAAGGGATCCCATTTCTCCCGAAGTGTTCCATTCCTTGCAGCTCGTAACGCAGGCGTGGCAGCCGACGCAGACGTTGAGGTCGATCACTAGCGCGAGCTGGGTCATGGCAAGCGCTCCCTTGCTGCGAGCTGGGTTATTTGACGAGTCATTTGAATTCTCCTTTGCCCGCGACGAAAGCCAGCCAGCCGGGACGCTCGCGCACAACGCCGGGCGCCGCTGGAACGGCGTCGAACTCGGGCCAGGTCCGCTTCGGCTCGTCATCGGCGGCGCGAAATATTCGCACGCGGACGTCGTACCAGGCGGCCTGCCCGGTGACTGGATCGGAGTTCGATATCCGGTGGCCGCCGCCCGCGCCGGGAAGTTCATCGGTGATCAGGTGATTGAGCAGGAAACCCAGCTTCGACTCGTTCGCCTCCGGAGCGAGGTTCCACGCACCCGGGGCCTTGCCGATCGCGTTCCAAGTCCAAACCGTACCGGGTTCGACCGCCTCGCTGTAACGACACATGCAGCGCACCTTGCCCCACTCGGACTCGACCCACATCCAGTCCCCGTCGCCAATCCGCTGCGCGCGCGCGGTCGCCGGATTGACGAAGAGGTAGTTGTGCGCGTGGATCTGGCGCAGCCAGGCATTCTGCGAATCCCAGGCGTGGTACATCGCCATCGGCCGCTGCGTGATCGCGGCGAGAGGATATTTTGCCGTATCGGTCGCCTGCACCTCGAGCGGCGCGTAGTAGAACGGCAGCGGATCGAAGAAGGTTTCGACACGCTTGCGCAGATGTTCGGGCGGCTGCCGGCCGGAAGTCTTACCCTGCGCCGCGAGCCGAAACCTCTGCAGCACCTCCGAGTAGAGGTGGATCAGGATCGGTTCGCCGTAGCGGCGGACCCTCGCGCGCTGCGCCCACTCCATGTAGCCCCGGTTCCAGTTGCGCATGTACTGGTAGGAAGGCGGCAGCTCGAGGTGGAAGACGCAGTTGTTGGCGGCGTACATTTCCCACTGCCGCGGATTCGGCTCGCCGCGCATCGC
>JANMXB010000445.1:0-5991 GCA_031380765.1 Pseudomonadota bacterium
GCCCGCACCCGCACCGAAGCCCGCGCCTGCCCCCGCCCCCGTCGCGGAAAAAGTGACGATGGCGGCCGATGCGCTGTTCGATTTCGACAAGTCGGTGATCAAGCCGGAGGCCAAGGGCAAGCTGGATGACCTCGCGGACAAGATCAAGCGCGTCAACCTCGAAGTGGTGATCGCGATCGGGCACACCGACTCGATCGGCAGCGATGCGTACAACCAGAAGCTCTCGGTCCGCCGGGCAGAAGCCGTCAAGGCCTACCTGGTGAGCAAAGGCGTCGAGCCGAACCGCATCTACACCGAGGGCAAAGGCGAGAAGCAGCCGGTGGCGAGCAACAAGACCAAGGAAGGCCGCGCGAAGAACCGCCGCGTGGAGATCGAAGTCATCGGCACCCGCAAGCCGTAAATTTGTAGCCTCAGGAAAAAAGCCCTGCAGCCGCAGGGCTTTTTTTTTGCATAATCGAGCCATGACCGCCGCGCAGAACGCAGATCCCGCCGAACTGGAGAAATTCGGCCAGCTCGCCCATCGCTGGTGGGATCCGGAGGGCGAATTCAAGCCGCTGCACCAGATCAACCCGCTGCGCCTGGGCTGGATCAAGGACCGTGCCCCCCTGTCGGGCAGGAAGGTGCTCGACGTCGGTTGCGGCGGGGGGATTCTTGCCGAAGCGATGGCCGCGATGGGCGCCGACGTGCGCGGCATCGACCTTTCGGACAGGGCGCTCCGGATAGCCGAGCTGCACCTGATCGAAACCCGGCTGCCCGTGCACTATGAAGCCGTGTCCGCGGAGGACCTTGCCGCTCGCAGTCCCGGGGCTTTCGACGTGGTGACCTGCATGGAGCTGCTCGAGCACGTACCGGAACCGTCCGCCATCGTGGCTGCCTGCGCAAAGCTGCTGAAACCCGGCGGGCACGCGTTTTTTTCGACCATCAACCGCAATCCGAAGGCGTACCTGCTCGCGGTCATCGGCGCGGAATACGTCCTCAAAATGCTGCCGAAGGGAACGCACGACTACGGCCGCTTCATCAAGCCGTCCGAACTTGCCGCCGCCGGCCGGGCGAGCGGGCTGCGCAGCGCCGAAATCGCCGGCATGACCTACAATCCCCTGACCAAGCGATACAGCCTCGGCCGGGATTGCGACGTCAACTACATGGTCCACTGCGTCAGGGAGGACGACTAGGTGCGGGCAGTACTTTTCGATTTCGACGGCACCCTGGCCGACACGGCGCCGGACCTCGGTGGCGCGCTCAATCGCATGCTGACCGGGCGCGGGCGCCCCGCCCTGCCGCTCGAGACAGTGCGGCCGCACGCCTCGAGCGGAGCGCGCGGGCTCCTTTACATCGGATTCGGTGTCGTGCCTGATGACGAAGGCTATACGGCAATGCGTGACGAGTTTCTGGCCAACTACAGCGACTCGATCTGCGTGCACACGCGCCTTTTCCCCGGCATCGAGGACCTGCTCGCGTCCATCGAGTCCCGCAACATGGTCTGGGGGATAGTCACCAACAAGGCGGTCCGGCTGACCACGCCGCTGGTGGCGCACCTCGGGCTCGCACAACGCGCCGGCTGCGTGGTCGGAGGCGACACCACGCCGCACCTGAAACCCCATCCGGCCTCGCTCCTCCATGCCGCGGACAAGATCGGGGTGAAACCGTCGGACTGCTTCTACCTGGGCGACGACCTGCGCGACATCCAGGCGGCCAAAGCCGCAGGCATGTTCTCGGTCGCTGTCGAATATGGCTACAGCGGGACCGCAAACGGCGGTCCCCACGGCTGGAACGCCGAAGCCGTGATCGGCAAGCCCCTGGATCTGCTGCCCCTGCTCTAGGCGCCCTGCCGGTTGCGGTCTTGGAATCCGGCAGCACGGCCCCACATGCGATAATGCAAGTGCTTCAGCCGAACAAGGGGGCGACCTGGCTTCGACAGGGGTAACAAAGCAGGCAGGGCATACCGAGGACCAGTCACCTCGCAAATCCATCTGGAACATAAGTAACTGCGAACGACAACTCGTACGCACTAGCCGCCTAAGAACCGGCTAGCTCTGCACCCACTTCGTCCCTGGAGTGGGCCGGGCAACCGGATGCAGAGTCATCCACAGGGAATCGGGTTGCGCCGGGTCACTTGGCACAGTCTCAAAAAGTAGGTGACTCGCGGGGAACGCAGCGTGCCTGTGCGCGGCCGACCCGTTAAATCAAGAATACAGGCTAAGTATGTAGAACTGTTTGTGGCGTGCCACTGGACGCGGGTTCGATTCCCGCCGCCTCCACCAATATCGCTGCTGGACCCCGAAACGGCCCCTTCCCGGGGCCGTTTCCATTTGCGCTTTCGCGCGACGCGGGAAGTGCTCATGGCGTCCTGTAGCTGACGGTGAATCCGTAGAAGCCCGTGGTCTTTGTGGTCGAGGCGAAGCTGCCGCCTGCCGGATCCTTCGATATCGTGATCGCCCCGCCCGTGGCGATCGAGACCTGTCCCGGCGCAGCGAGGTCGGCGCCGTCGTCCGTCACTTTCAGGGACGACGAATAGAACGTGCTCACCGGGGACAACGCGGGCGGGAGGCCCGCGATCCTGATCGGCGCAGCCGCCGAGCGGCCGGCGGCGCGAAAGGTCGGCACCGTCAGCGTGACGTTCTTGCCATAGCGCGCATAGAAGCACTCGCCGGAACCCGCGACCGGACCGGAGATGGCGCATGCGAACGACCCGTCCGCGCTGCCGTTGACCGTGGTGTATCCGGCCGCGACGGCCTGCTTGGTGGATGCCAGCGTGCCCGCGACGCCGTACTGGATGATGTTGCGCGAATGGCCCGAGTTGTCGAGCACCTTGGCGGGGTCCAGGGTCGATGAGCCGATCGCGACGAGCTGGCCGTTCTTCCCGTGCGAGGCGTCGTTCACGATGTCGTACTTGTTGCCCTCGAACCGCAGCCCGAAGGCATTGACGGAAGCGGTGTTGGCGCCGCCCTGCAGCCACAAGCCGATGCTGTTCGATTCAACGTCCCCGCCTATGATCACAGTTGAATCGCCGGCGTCAATGAAGTGAAAGCCTATTCCCGATGTGTCCCCATGCTCGAAGTTGGAGGATGCGAAGCAGTTGATGAACACCTGCTGCGTCGCCCCGAACTTTCCTGTGGAGCGAACGACGAACCCCCGGTGGCAGTGCGCGGCCTGCACGTTCTGGATCGTATTGAAGAACGCGCTGACATCCCTCCCGTCGATGTCGACGCAAATGTTCGTGCGCGTGTTGTCCTTCACCGCGGTGTAGCCCTCCACCCGCACGTTCCTGATTTCGGCATTGACCGTGGCGTTCAGCTTGATGCCCGTGCTGGTCTTGTTCGTGAGGTTGATCTGGAGGTCCCTTGCGCCGCCCCCGTTGTTGAAGACCGTGTCGCTCGTGCCGAACTTGAAGCAGGGGGCCGAGGCGACCGAGCAGGTGATGACCGAAGCCCTCACCCCTTCGCCCTGGACGACCACGAAATTCGGCGGCGCGATGGTGGCGGAGACGAGGCAGTTGCCCGTCGGGACCAGCAAGATCCCGCCCTTGGCCAGGGCGGGACTGGCCGCCGCTTTCCTGAAAGCCGCGGTATCATCCGCCGCGCCGTCGCAAACCGCGCCAAAGGACTTCACGCTCACGCCCTGCGCCTGGGCTTGCGCCGGCGCGAAAAGGGCAATCACCGTGGCCGACAGGACAAATTTCAGGATGTTCTTCAAGTCTCGCTCCACCGATCCGAACATGCGCAGCAACGACCGGGCCCTCCCGTGATTGAGGGACCCGGGCTCGCATCCCCGAACTCTACGCCGTTCGATCTCCGAAGATGAGCAAGGCCGATGCCCTCGGGCCGAAGGCCCCTGCTGCCGCGCTGGAATCCACCGGCCGACATTTCATATCGAGGGAGGAAATCGCCGCCCTTCCAGTGCGCAGATACGAAGGCGACGTGCTCATCGTCACCACCGCCGCGGAGCGCGAGCGGGCGATGTCCGATATCCGGCAGGAGAGGGTTGCCGGTTTCGACACCGAAACGCGGCCCGCATTCGTCAGGGGCCAGAGCTATCTGCCCTGCCTTGCGCAGGTCGCAACCGCGAAGGCGGTGTACCTGTTCAGGCTCGAGCAGGCGGATTTCTCCGCCGAGCTCGTCGAATTCCTGCAGAGCCCGGACATCGCCAAGACAGGCGTGGCGATCGCGGACGATTTGCGCCAGCTGAAGCTGCTGTTCGCTTTCGAGGAGCGAAGGGTCCTCGATCCCGGCTGGATCGCCGGTCGCCATGGCTACGGCCAGACGGGATTGCGCAACCTCGCGGCGATTTTCCTCGGGTTCAGGATCCCCAAGGGCAAACGCACCTCGAACTGGGCGGCGCACCGGCTGAATCCTGCGCAGGTCACCTACGCGGCGACGGACGCGTGGGCCTGCAGGGAACTGTACCTTCGGTTCGAGGCGCTGGGCCTCGCCTAGCGGCCGAAAATGCCCTGCATGAGGCGGCCGAAGCCGCCGTCCTCGCCGGCTGCCGCCGGTGCTGGCGACTGGTCGCGCGCCACGGGTGCAGCAGCCGGAGGCGCCTCTGCTCCGGACGCCCGCCCCTCGCCCGTCACCATGAAAGGCGCCCAATAGCTCGGATGCGCAAATGCGAGGCGGTCTTCGCCATTCATGAGCGGCAGCATCGCGCGGCGCAATGCTTCCGCGTTGCCGACACCGCGCGCGCGTTCGCGCAGGGTCCGGGTGACGAGCTTTAGTGTGGCGTCGGAAGGCACCGCCCAATGCGTGGCCAGCACTGCCCGATCGCCCGCGTGCAGGAAAGCGCGCGCAAGCCCGGACACCCCCTCCGAATCGGGCGTGCCGTCGGCGGCAGCGGTGCTCGTCGCGGTAAGGATGACGAGCTCGGCGTTGAGCTTGAGCTGCGCGACCTCGCTCGCCGTCAGCAGCCCGTCGTCGAGTTCGCTGCCGCGCTGCGGCGGGGTGAACACCAGCGCCGATTCGGCGAGCCCCTTGAAGTCGTCCGCCATGAATCCATGCGTCGCGAACGCGATCACGCGATAGTCCGAGAGATCCAACCGCTTCACGCTCGACTCGCTCGCTTCTGCCTGCAGGTGCACGTCGCCCTGGCCGGCCTGCAGGATGTCGGCCATCGCGTAGAGCGCGTAGCGGGTTTCCGGGAGGGGCGCAAAGCTCCATATCTGGTTTACGTTGGCAAGCGCATCCCTCGAGTACACGCGCGTGGCGCTGCCGGAGCGCACACCGCGCTCCTCGCCGCCCAGCAGCGGGTCGCCAAAACCCGTGAAAGGCTTGCTCGCCGGAGGCTTGCGGGCGTCGCGGCGCAGCGTACGAAGCGTTCCCTCGGACGGAAGCACGGAGAGCGCGTAACGCCGCCCCAGCCAGGCGACCTTGGCGTGCTCCTCCGGTTCGCGGATCGCAAGGGCAAGCGGGTCGGTGACCAACGCCGCAAACGGAAGCGCGTTGAGGGTGTCATCCGGAACGATGATCAGGTGCGACACGCCTTGCAGCGCGGACTCCGCGACGCCAAGAATGCGCCGGTACAGCTGGTTGGCCTGCGCTACGGGAAAAACGCGCGACACGGCGCGTCCGGCATCGTCGCCCGTCGGGTAGTCGAGCTGCTCGCGTAATCGCTTGACGATCGACGCCAGCTCGTTACGCCCGATATCTAGGCTGAGCAGCACGAACCGGTCGTTGCGCACCACCAGGAGATAGCTCGCATTGTCGTCGACCATGTAGCTCAGCAGCGCTTCGTCCGATCCGAGCAGCGATTGCGCCGACGCAAGCGCGAGCGGTTCGGGACTCAGGTAGTTCCTGTAGCCGGGCACGCGCTGCTCGATCAACGAGTCCTGCTGGGCGATCTGCCTGTCGATGACCGCGAGCTCGTCGCGCAAGCGCGCCTCCTCGCCCGAGGCGCGTTGGCCTGACCCGGCGATATCCACCAGCGTCTTGTCCAGGCCGTGCCAGCGATCCAGCAGGTCTTCGCGCGCGCTCGCCACCTTCGCAAGGGCGGCGTCGGCAC
>JANMXB010000505.1:0-3438 GCA_031380765.1 Pseudomonadota bacterium
ATCCACCCTCGCCTTCGACATCCTTTTCGCCGAGGGCCAGCGCCGCTATCTCGAATCGCTGAATGCCTACGCGCGCCAGTTCGTGCAGCCGGCTGCGCGGCCGGATGTCGATGCGATCTTCGGCATTCCGCCCACGGTGGCCATCGAGCAGCGCACTTCGCGCGGCGGGCGCAAGTCCACCGTGGCCACGCTGACCGAGATCTACCATTTCCTGCGCCTCATGTACGTGAAGCTCGGCACGCAGTACTGCCCGGACTGCGATGTGCCGATCGAGCCGCAGAGCGAGGACGCGATCGTCGCGCGCCTGATGCGCGACTACAAGGGTCAGCGGATCGGCCTGCTTGCCCCGCTGATCATGAACCGCAAGGGCTTCTACACGGATCTGGCCAAGTGGGCGCGCGGCAAGGGCTACACCCACCTGCGCGTGGACGGCGAATTCATGCCGACCGACAAATGGCCGCGCCTCGACCGCTTCAAGGAGCACACGCTGGAGCTGCCGGTGGCGGACCTGCGCGTGACGCCGGAAAGCGAATCGGAGCTGCGCCGGGAGTTGGCCAGGGCGCTCGAATTCGGTAAAGGGGTCGTGCACGTGCTCTCGGACCTCGACGCCCTGGTCAAGGCAGCCTCCAAATCCAAGGCTCCCCTAATCGAGATGGACCTGCGCCAGCAGGTGTTCTCGACCAAGCGCGCCTGCCCCTCGTGCGCGCGCAGCTTCGCCGAGCTGGACCCGCGCCTGTTTTCGTTCAACTCCAAGCACGGCTGGTGCGCCTCCTGCTACGGCACCGGCATGAAGCTCGCCGGCATCGACTGGGATGAAGAGCGCGAGAAGTCCGGCACCGAAGACAAAGTGCTCGATTCGTGGCTCGAGTGGCTGGAAGTCGATGAGGCCTGCCCGGCTTGTGAAGGCAAAAGACTCAATCCGCAGGCGCTGGCAGTCCGCTATCAGGATCGCTCGATCGCCGACCTGACGGCCCTGGCCGTCGGCAAGATCCGCACGCTCGTCAACGAGATGAAACTTTCCGGCCGCGACGAGGAGATCGCGAGGGATCTCCTCGCCGAGCTGCGCTCGCGCCTGGGTTTTCTCGAGGAAGTGGGCCTGGGCTACCTGTCGCTCGACCGCTCGGCGCCGACGCTCTCCGGTGGCGAGGCGCAAAGGATCCGCCTTGCCGCGCAGCTCGGTTCGAACCTGCGCGGCGTGTGCTACATCCTCGACGAGCCGACGATCGGCCTGCACCCGCGCGACAACCGGATCCTGCTCGACGTGCTGGAAAAGCTCGAGGCCAAGGGCAATACCCTGGTGGTGGTGGAGCACGACGAGGACACCATCCGCCGGGCTCACCACGTGCTCGACCTGGGTCCCGGCGCAGGCAAACTCGGCGGGCGCGTGATCGCCGAAGGCTCGGCGGAAGACCTCATGGCCAATCCCGAGTCGATCACCGGGCGATTCCTCAGGAACCCGTTGCGCCATCCGATCCATCCGCGCCGGCCGGTGAACCGCTCCACGCCGGCGATCGAAATCGAAGGCGCCAGCCTGCACAACCTCAAGAGCGTGAACGCACGCGTGCCGCTGGGCCGGCTGAGTGTCATCACCGGCGTGTCGGGCTCGGGCAAATCCACTCTCGCGCGCGATGTGCTCCACACCAATCTTTCGCGCCTGGTGTCCGAGCGGCGCGCCAAGACCGCCATTCCGCTGGCCGGCTGCAAAACGATCAGGGGCGTGGACCAGATCGGCCGCGTGCTCGAAGTCGACCAGACGCCGATCGGCAAGACGCCCCGGTCGTGTCCGGCCACGTATGTCGGCTTCTGGGATTCGATCCGGCGCATCTTTGCCGAGGCCAACGAGTCGCGCATGCGCGGCTGGACCGCGAGCCGCTTCTCCTTCAACACCAAGGGCGGCCGCTGCGACGCGTGTGAAGGCCAGGGCATCCAGAGGATCGAGATGTCTTTCCTGCCCGACGTGCGCGTTTTGTGCGACGTCTGCAACGGCCGGCGCTTCAACGCCGAGACCCTCTCGGTGAAATGGCGCGGCAAGTCGATCGGCGACGTCCTCGCGATGAACATCGACGAAGCGGTCGAGTTTTTTTCCGCCCATCCTTCCATCAGCCATTGCCTGCGCCTGATGCAGGACGTCGGCCTGGGCTATCTGACGCTCGGCCAGCAGAGCCCGACGCTCTCCGGCGGCGAAGCCCAGCGCATCAAGCTCGTCACCGAGTTGTCCAAGGTGCGCATTGACGCCAACGGCAATGCCCTTGCCCGCCCGGGCCGCTCCGGAGATCTCGCACACACGCTGTACGTGCTCGACGAGCCCACCGTGGGCCTGCACATGGCCGACGTGGAAAAGCTCATCCACGTGCTGCACCGGCTGGTGGACGCCGGCAACAGCGTAGTCGTCATCGAGCATAACCTGGACATCATGGCCGAGGCCGACTGGATCATCGACCTTGGCCCCGAAGGCGGCGACGCCGGCGGGCGCATCGTCGCGCAGGCTTCGCCCGAAACGCTCGCGCAAGACCCCGCGCGCTCGCATACCGCGCGCGTATTGGCGGAATTTCTCGCCGAGCGCGGCAACGAGGTGGCTGCGGCCGCCTGATTCCCCGTCTCACGGCTTTTTCGCACGTTGCGGGAACCCGACGACCCTTACAGAGTCCAATCGAGCATGAAAACCACAATCGTCGCGCTGTTATTCGCCTTGTCCGTTCCCCTCGCAATGCCCTCCCAGGCGCAGGCCGCGGACCAGGCGCCTGAGGACATGGTCCGCCAGATCACCACCGACGTCCTCGACGCCATCAAGAGCGACGCGGGGCTCCAGGCCGGCGACAAGCAGAAAGCGCTTGCACTGGCCGAACAGAAAGTCCTTCCCCACCTCGATTTCGTCGAGATGACGCGCCTCGCCGCGGGCCGCACATGGAATACCGCGTCCCCGGAGCAGCGCGACCGCCTGGTCGCCGCTTTCCGCGCGATGCTCGTGCGCACCTACGCAAACGCGATCGATGTCTATCGCGGCCAGACCATGATGGTGGAGCACTCCAGGGTGCCTGCGAGCGCGACCGAAGCCACGGTGCGCAATCGGTATGTGAGCCCCGGCAGGCGTCCCACGCCGGTCGACTACGTGATGCGCAAGGAGCCCGGCGGCTGGAAGATTTACGACATCGTCGTCGACGGGATCAGCCTGGTTCTGACGTACCGCTCGCAGTTCGAGGAGGCCGCCCGCAATTCGGGCGTCGAAGGCCTGATCACGCAGCTGCAGGACAAGACCAAGGTGCAGCCGGCGGTCAAGCCGCGCGGAACTTAAGCGAGGATCAGCGGCGGCCTGTATAGACCGCGCCGCAGGTGCAGGTTTCGTGCACCACGACTTTCGACAGCTGCGGCAGCGCCGGCTTCAGCCGCTCCCAGACCCACTTCGCGAGATTCTCGCTGGTGGGATTCTCGAGCCCCGCC
>JANMXB010000512.1:0-3558 GCA_031380765.1 Pseudomonadota bacterium
GCGCCGAGCTGCTCAAGATGACCGCGAAGATCGACATCGTCCACATCCCCTACAAAGGCGGCGCCCCGGCCGTGGCCGACCTCGTGGCCGGCAAGGTGGACATGCTGTTCACCGGGGCGCCGGTAACGATTTCCCACATCAAGGCGGGGCGGCTCAAGCTCCTCGCGGTCACCGATTCCAAACGCGCCGCAGCATTGCCCGATACGCCCACGGTCGGCGAATCCCTGCCCGGCTTCGAATTCAACAACTGGTACGGGATCATGGCGCCGGCCGGCACGCCTCGCCCGACCATCGATTTCCTCAACGCGGAAGTCCTCCGCGTTCTTGCGTTGCCCGAGGTACGGGAAAAGTTCGCCGCACTGGGGGCGGATCCGACCCCCGGCACGCCCGAGAGGATGGGCGCGGTCATGGCCGCCGACGCGGAGAAATGGGGCCGCGTCATCCGGCAGTCAGGGGTGCGCGCCGACTAAGGTGTAGATTAGCGCCTCCAAACACCACTCGGGGAGGAGTGACCATGGAATCAACCAAGAAATTCTCGTTCAAGCGCCGTCAACTGGTGACCGGCATCGGAGCCGCATTTGCGGCAAGCAGTTTCGGGGCGCGCGCCGCGATGGGTCCCAACGACAAGTTCGACCTGGTCATCAAGGGCGGCGAAGTGCTCGACCCGAGCCAGAACCTGCGCGCCAGGCGCGACATCGGCATGCGCTTCGGCAAGATCGAGGCGGTTGACGCCGACATTCCGGCGGCAAGGGCCAACCGCGTCATGAACGCCGCCGGGCGCATCGTTGTGCCCGGCCTCATCGACCTGCATTCGCACGTCTTCACCACCGGCATCGGCATTCCGGCCGACGAGCTGGTCCCCTACCAGGGAACCACCACGGCGGTTTCAGCGGGCGACGCGGGCTCCAGCACCTTCGCCACCTATCGCCGGTACATGGCCGCACAGTCGCGCACGCGGATCTATGCCTTCGTGCACATCGCCAACATCGGCCTGTCGGCCTTCCCGGTGGGCGAGCTCTTCAACATCGACTTCGCGCAGACCGACGCCGCGGCCAAGGCGCTCGCGGACAACGCCGACATGGCCATCGGCATCAAGGTGCGCATGTCGCAAAACGTGGTCGCAAAGCACGGCATCGAGCCGCTCAAGCGCGCGATCCGGGCCTGCGAGATCGCCGGCACCAACGGCCGCGTCATGTGCCACATCGGCGGCGTGGAATCGGTGGCGCTCATGAGCCAGATCCTCGAAACCCTGCGTCCAGGCGACATCCTCACGCACTGCTTTTCCGGCGCGCCGAACGACGCCGGCCAGTTCACCAACATCGTGCAGGACGGCCGGGTGCTGCCCGCGGCGCTCGATGCCAAGAAGCGCGGCGTGCTGTTCGACGTCGGCCACGGCGGCGGCAGCTTCGACTACACAGTGGCCGAGGCTGCAATCGCGCAGGGCTGTACACCGGACACGATCTCCTCCGACATCCACGTGTTCTCGGGCAACTCGCCCGGGCAGCCCTACCTCACCTGGGTCATGAGCAAGTTCATGAACATGGGCTTCACGCTCGAGCAGGTCGTCACCATGGCCACCGCCACACCCGCCTCGATCATCAACCGCCTGCCCAAGCATGGCACGCTGCAGGTCGGCGCGCCGGCTGACGCCACGCTGCTTGAACTGGTGAGCGGCCCCGTCGAATTTGTCGACACGCGCAACAACAAGCGCCAGGGTAAGGCCTATCTCCGTCCGACCAATGCCGTCGTGAACGGCGTCGCCTTCGGCCAGCCCTACCAGTCGCCGTTCTCGTCGCGTTAGCGCATTGGCTCCGGGAATTCACCCATGATTCCCGCCGCCGAAGCCCTCGAACGATTGCGCGAGGGCAACCGCAGGTTCGTCGCCGGGCAGCGCGAGGACGATTCCGCCGGCCGCAGCCGCCGCCGCGAGGTCGCCGCGGCGCAGGAGCCGTTCGCGATCATCCTCGGATGCTCGGATTCGCGCGTGCCCGCCGAGATCGTCTTCGACCAGGGGCTGGGCGACCTCTTCGTCATCCGGGTCGCGGGCAACATCGTCGCGCCCTCCCAGATCGGCAGCGTCGAGTTCGCCGCCGAGCGCTTTCACACGCGGCTCGTGGTCGTGCTCGGGCATTCGCAATGCGGCGCGATCCTCGCGACGCTGGAGGAGCTCAAGCGTCCCACCGCTGCGCGCTCGCGCAACCTGCGCTCCATCGTCCACCGCATCCGGCCAGCGGTGAAAGATCTGGTCGTCGCCAAGCCGCCATTGGCAAGCGACGCGCTGGTTCACGAGGCGGTGCGCGCCAACATCCGCTTCTCCGCCAGCCACCTGCGGCACGGCTCCCCGATGCTCGAGCAGGCGATCGGCGATCACGGCCTCATGATCGTCGGCGCCGAGTATTCGCTCGAGACCGGGGAGGTGGATTTTTTCGACGGCGTGCCGGGCATCCGCGCCTAGAGTCCGCCGATGGGCTTCTCCCTGCGCCGGCTGCCGATTCCCCCGCGACGCGAGATCGGGGGTTATTCCATCGCCGAGCGCGCCATTGTCCAGCAACAATTCGCGCCGCTCGCCGCGCGGCGCCGCCGGCTCGGGCGCATTGCAATCCGGGAAATCTACGTGCTGGTCGGCTGCGTTATCGCTTCGATGTTCGGTTTCCTCGGCGCATCGGCACTCACGGGAAGCACTGCTTCGTGGCTCTTTCCATGGATCCTGGCTCCGGCCGGCGCATGCGTTGCCGCATTGATCGTTACGACCCTGTTGATGCCGCGCCCGAAATGCCCGGGCTGCGCCAATCCGGTGGAGAAGGGCTATGGCCCCTATTGCCCGGAGTGCGGCAGCCGCGCCCTCGAACGCGCGGGGATCTTTCCCGCATCGACGACGTCCAGGTGCGGCGCGTGCCGCAAGACCCTGAGCGTCGGCCGCGGCGGGAAACCCTACATGATCCGGTTCTGCACCTTCTGCGGGCTGAAGCTCGACGAAGAGGGGTATTGATGCCCTACCCCTTCACGATCCGCTTCATGGTCGCGATGGCTGCGATGGTCCTGAGCATCGCCTACTTCGGCTACGAGCGGTACCTTGCGGCGACGGACCCGATGCGCGCGGAAAAGCCGCGCTTGCGGGCGGAATCCAGCACGGCCCTGGCAAAGCTCTCTCCTTCTCGAGTGGTCATGTTCGGGACGTCGTGGTGTCCCTATTGCGCCCAGGCCCGGGCGCTGTTCGCGCAGCACGGGATCAGCTACGTCGAATTCGACATCGAGCGCCACCACGAAGGCGCGCAATTCGCAAAAGAACACCTGAAGCTGCGCACCATTCCGAACATCGTGGTCGGCAGCCGGTTGCTGGTCGGATTCAGCGAAACTGAAATCCTGGCTGCGCTGAAAGAGAATTGACACGTGCTGATCCGCCGCTACCAGCCTTCCGACGAATCTACCCTCATCGCGCTGTGGCACGGATGCGGGCTTGTGCGCTCGTGGAACGATCCGCGCAAGGACATCCAGCGAAAGCTCACGGTCCAGCCCGAGCTGTTCCTGGTCGGGACGATCGGGGAAAACCTGGTCGCG
>JANMXB010000550.1:0-2890 GCA_031380765.1 Pseudomonadota bacterium
TTGCCGAAGACAATGTGGTGAACCAGAAGCTTGCCTTGCGCCTGCTGCATCAACTGGGCTACCGCGCCGACCTCGCATCCAACGGCCTCGAAGCGGTGGACTCGGTGCAGCGCCAGGCCTACGATGTGGTGCTGATGGACGTGCAGATGCCCGAGCTCGATGGCCTGGACGCCACGCGCCGCATCTGCGCGCTGATGGACGAGCGTCCGCGCATTGTCGCGATGACGGCCAATGCGATGAAGGGCGACCGCGAGATGTGCATCGCGGCCGGCATGGACGACTACATCGCGAAGCCGATTCGGGTCGGCCAGCTGGTCAAGGCGCTGAAAAAGGCGGCTACCCGCAGGGGCTGAAATGACCGAACCCGTGATCGATCTGTCCACCTTCACCGAGCTGCAGGACGCCGCCGGCGCCGAGTTCGTCGCCGAGCTCGTGGGCACCTTTCTCGACACGGCCCCGGCGATGCTGGCGGAGCTGCGCAGCGCGCAGGAAGCAGGTGCATCAGACACGTTCCGGCGCACCGCGCATTCGATCAAGTCCAACAGCAGTACTTTTGGCGCCACGCGGCTGGGGGCGCTGGCGCGCGACCTGGAACTGGGCGGACTGATCGCCGAGAGAGCGCCGCTGGATGCACTGGAGGCCGAGTACCGGCGGGTCGCCGTCGTGCTGCGGGGCCTGCGCAGTGGCTGAACGCGGCGCGCGGCTGCTGGTCACGGACGACAACGAGCTCGACCGCCGGCTGCTCGCACGCAGCCTCGAGCTGCAGGGCCACCGCGTGGCCAGCGCCGAAAACGGCCGCGTGGCGCTGGCGCTGCTGCGCGCGGAGGCCTTCGACCTCATGCTGCTGGACATCGAGATGCCCGAGCTCGACGGCTTTCAGGTCCTCGAGCAGATGGCCCGGGACGCGAAGCTGCGCGATCTCCCGGTGATCGTCACGAGCTCGCTCGAAGGCGTTGCCCACGTGGTGCGCTGCCTCGAGCTGGGCGCCGACGACTACCTGCACAAGCCCGTGAACGCGGTGATCCTCAAGGCGCGCATCGATTCCAGCCTGGAGAAGAAGCGCCTGCGCGACCTGCAAAAGGACATGATCCGCCGGTTTGCGACTTCGGAAGTCGCGGAGGATCTCCAGCAGTCGGGGTTTGCGCTCGGCGGCCGGCGCGTGCGGGGCACCGTGATGTTCTCCGATATCCGCGCTTTCACCGCGCTGGTGGAATCCCAGCCGCCCGAAGAGACGATTCGGCTGCTCAACACCTATTACACGCTGATGTTCGATGCCATCAGCGGGCATGGCGGCGTGGTCAACCAGATGATCGGCGACGGGCTGATGGCGATTTTCGGCGCGCCCCTGCCCCTTGCCGAACCGCCGCTGGCGGCCGTACGCGCGGCCCTGGACATGGTGGAGAGGATCGACTTGTTCAACGCGGAGCGCAGCGCGCTGGGCAAGGTGCCGATCCGCATCGGCATCGGCATTGCGTCGGGCGAGATGGTGGCCGGCTATACCGGCACCCAGCAGCGTGCGACTTACACCTGCATCGGCGACACGGTGAACCTGGCGGCCAGGCTGGAGGAGCACACCAAGGTGGCCGGGCACGGCATCCTGATGGATGCGGACACGCAAGCGGCGCTGGGCAACCGGGTGCCGACCGAATCCCTGGGGGAGGTGCGGTTCAAAGGCAAGGCAGCGGCGGCGCGGGTGTTCGCGGTGAAGGTGAAGGCGTGAATCGAAACGCTTCCAAATTCGCTTTCCGGATCAATGATTGTGGGTCTGGCTAGACGCCGAGTGGCGGTGCCAGATCCCCCGGCGTGTCGATGTCGCGGATCACCCCCGGATCGCCGATCGGGATCTTGACGAGTTCCGCGGCGTGCGCCTCCAGCAGCTTCTTCGCGCCCTCGTCCCCGCGCGCGGCAAGCAGTTCAGCGCGAAACCGCCGCGCGATGCCCACTGGATGCCCTCTGCGTGCGCGGAAATACGGCGCAACCAGATGAGTCCCGTTCATGAGGGCGTCGCGCACGGCCTCGAGCGAACTGGCGCGGATGTAGGGCATATCGGCCAGGGCGATCATGTACCCTCCCTGCTCGCCCGCGGCCGCCACGGCGCAGGCGAGGCTCGCGCCCATGCCTTCGTCCGCGTTGGCGCAAACGACGACTTCCAGACCTGCGGATTCGAGCAGGGCCGACAGTTCAGCCGCTCCCGGACGTACGACAGCGATGCACTTAGAAACCACCGCTTTGAGATTGCGCGCCGCGGTGACTGCGATCGGCACGCCCGTGAGCAACGGATGGAGGAGCTTGTTGGATCCGAAGCGCGACGCCGAGCCCGCCGCCAGCAGGATGCCGATCGGCTCGATCAAGAGCCGGAAGGCGACGTCGCAGCGGAAGCGGCAGGCGCCACCTCACACGCCGAAGCCGCGAAACGCTTGTCCTTCGACGCCCAATCCACGTTCGGCACGCCGTAGCGCACGGCGGTCATCTCGGCCATGATCGCGAGCGCGATTTCGGGCGGCGTCTTCGAGCCGAGGTAGAGGCCGACCGGGCCGTGCAGGCGCGCTATCTCGCCGGCCGACAGGTCGAACTCCTCGAGGCGCTTCCTGCGCGCGTCGTTGTTTTTCTTCGAGCCGATCGCGCCGACGTAGAACGCCGCCGATTTGAGCGCCTCCATGAGCGCAAGGTCGTCGAGCTTGGGATCGTGCGTGAGCGCGACCACCGCGCTGTGGCCGTCGAGGTTCAGCGCCGCGATCACGTCGTCGGGCATGCCGCGATTGACTTCCAGACCCGGCATGTCCCAGCTGGTGTAGTACTCCTCGCGCGGATCGATCACCACGACCTGGTAGTCGAGCATGCGCGCCATTTCGGCCAGGTACCGCGTGAGCTGCGCGGCGCCGATGAGAAT